>CAZOLE010000233.1:0-3559 GCA_964580445.1 uncultured Porphyrobacter sp. | reverse complement strand
GAGCAGAACGCCGCATCAACATGATTGAGGCGATCAATGATGCGCTTGATATCATGCTTGCGCGCGACGACAATGTCATCGTGATGGGCGAAGATGTTGGATATTTCGGCGGCGTGTTCCGCTGCACCGCTGGCCTTCAGGAAAAGCATGGGCGTAGCCGAGTTTTTGATACACCAATCTCCGAATGCGGGATCATCGGGGTGGCCGTGGGGATGGGCGCCTATGGCCTTCGACCGGTCCCTGAGATTCAGTTTGCTGATTACATTTACCCCGGCCTCGATCAGCTTATCAGCGAAGCCGCCCGGCTGCGTTATCGCTCCGCGACCGAATATATAGCGCCCATGACGGTGCGCTCGCCCTTTGGTGGCGGAATTTTCGGCGGGCAAACACACTCGCAATCGCCCGAGAGCTTATTCACCCATGTTTCAGGCTTGAAGACAGTCATTCCGGCCACGCCGTACGACGCCAAGGGACTGCTGATCGCTGCGATTGAAGACAATGATCCGGTGATCTTTTTCGAGCCTAAGCGGATATATAACGGTCCGTTTTCGGGCTATTACGACAAGCCGGTCGAGCCTTGGAAAGCCCATAAAGACAGCGTAGTGCCCGAGGGTTATTATCGTATCCCACTGGGCAAAGCGCGTCATGTGACGCAGGGCGATGCACTGACAGTGCTGGCCTATGGCACGATGGTGCATGTGGCTGAGGCTGTGTGCGAAGCCAAAGGCATCGACGCCGATATCCTCGACCTACGCACACTCGTCCCGCTCGATATCGAAGCGATTGAAGCCTCGGTCAAAAAGACCGGGCGCTGCCTGATCGTCCACGAAGCCACGCGCACCAGCGGCTTTGGCGCAGAATTGTCTGCGCTTGTCACAGAGCGCTGCTTTTACCACCTCGAAGCGCCTGTCGTACGCGTCACAGGCTTTGACACACCCTATCCGCACAGCCTCGAATGGGCCTATTTTCCTGGCCCCGTTCGCATTGGCGAGGCGATTGATGCGATCTTGAAGGACTGATCCCTATGGCCAAGTTCACATTCAATATGCCCGATGTTGGCGAGGGCGTCGCCGAAGCGGAGATCGTCGAGTGGCACACCTCCGTCGGTGCGCAGGTCGAAGAAGACCAACCCCTAGTTGACGTAATGACGGACAAGGCGACCATCGACATTGAAAGCCCAGTTACTGGGACCGTGATTGAGGTCGCTGGAGAACCGGGCGATGTGGTTGCGGTTGGAGCAATGTTGCTGGTTATCGAAGTGGAAGGCGATGTTGAGGAAACTCCTCCAGTAGAAGCGCCCAAGGCAGAAACGCCTATTCCGGCTCCCGCTGCAGAACCAACTCCTGCGCCTAAACCCGCGCCCGCGACCCAGCCCGAGCCAGCCAGCAGAGGTTTAGAAGCCGAACCGGCAGACAAGATACAGGTTCTTGCGACCCCTGCTGTGCGCAAGCGTGCCCGCGACCTCGGTATTGATCTCGCGCAAGTCAAGCCGGCAGCAGATGGCCGTGTGCGCCATGCCGATCTCGACCAATTCTTAGCTTACAATTCCGGCGGTGGCTTCGCGCCTGCTGGTGCTGCACGCGAAGACGAAGCAATCAAGGTTATCGGCCTTCGCAAACGCATTGCGCAAAATATGGCGGCGTCCAAACGTCACATTCCGCACTTCACCTATGTCGAAGAATGCGATGTCACCGAGCTGGAGCGGATGCGGGCGGACCTCAACAACGCGTGTGGCAGCAAGCCTAAGCTCACCATGCTGCCGCTCTTAATCACAGCCATTGCGAAGTTGATACCCGCCTACCCGATGATCAATGCCCGTTTTGATGATGAGGCGGGCGTGGTGACACGCCACGGCAACGTCCATCTGGGCATGGCTACACAGACCGATGCAGGCCTGGTCGTGCCGGTTATCCGCAATGCGGAGGCGCGCAATCTGTGGCAGTTGGCGAGTGAGATTGTGCGGTTGGCTCAGGCCGCGCGCGATGGCTCGGCCAAATCCGAGGAGCTTTCTGGCTCTACTCTCACGGTAACATCGCTTGGTGCGCTAGGAGGGGTGGCGACCACCCCGGTGATTAACCGGCCCGAGGTCGCCATCATAGGCCCCAACCGGATTGTTGAACGTCCGATGTTTGTCACTGGTACGGATGGCACAGAGCGAATTGAGAAGCGCAAACTTATGAATATCTCGATCTCTTGTGATCATCGCGTGGTCGATGGCTATGATGCGGCAAACTTCGTTCAGGCTATGAAAAAGCTGATCGAAACGCCCGTTTTGCTGCTTTCGGATTGAGGTCAGAAAATAAAGTTGGTTTTGCGCTAAGCGAAGCGTTGACAGGCTCAAACCTCTCGCCTAGTTGCCCGGCTTCCCAAGAGGCGCTGCCGCCGTATTGCGCGGGTGTAGCTCAGTTGGTTAGAGTGTCGGCCTGTCACGCCGAAGGTCGCGGGTTCAAGTCCCGTCACTCGCGCCACTTGGGACATTTTCTTTAGTTTAGAAGTCAGTCAGCGCCGTCTTCGGGCGCTGACCATTGCCCTGTTTCCATCCAGATCAGGAAGCGCTTGAGCGGTAGCAGCCAAATCAAGCCGAGAATTAGGTAGATGATCGTTTGCGCCCCTGCATGCCATCCACCAATTAGTTCAGGCGCATAGCGAGCAATCACCAGCCCATAGATGATCAACGCCACCAACAATCCGATAACGCCAACGGGAATTCGCCAAGTTGGTTGGTCGCGCATTTGAATTACTCTCTTAGACCAGTCCGTAGATTCGTGTTGGCGTGACCACTGCATCGAGCGGCACGTCATGTGGTTCGAGTGGCAAGGATTGGCGCAATTGCACATCCCATGCGAGACCAATCGCCAGCCGCGGGGGATGCTCAGTGAGCCAACGGTCATAATGGCCCATGCCTTGTCCCAGACGCTCGCCTGAGGCTGTGAAGCCAACCAACGGGACAAACAGAAGGTCAGGAATAAGCTTGGCGTTTTCGTCGCTGGGCTGCTTGATCCTGAACGGCCCTTCCTCAAGATCGCTTTCGTCAAATGGATCGGTGTGCTCGCTGAATGCCATCGGCGCGTCCCGCGCAGCGAAGTGAGGCAAAGCGATTGTGTGGCCTGCTTCGTGAAAGAACTTGGCATAGCCTTGCGCTGGCGCTTCGGCTTCGTTGGCGCAGTAAAGTCCTATCACCGCATCTGTGGGGATGTTTTCGAGCAACGGACCGGGCGGGCGATGAAACAGCAAGGCACGGATTGCCTCGGATTGCGCCGCTACATGATCACGCCGGGCATCGCGCAGGGTTTTGCGGAGAGAGGTTTTGTCCATTAACTGCGCATTGTCCCATTCCGCAAAGAACGGCCGTTAGGCCGCTAGCCCGACCGGGCACCCGCAGCGACGCGACCGATAAGTCGTGTAAGCGAAGATATCGCGCCCGCGGATGAGGGCGCGCGAAGAAACTGATGACGGGACCACCATGGGTCGTTTGCACGGAACTCCTCTGACGCGAAAACGTCAGGTGGGCGCCGTATGCGCCGGTTCTCAGGTTCCATCCGAAGATGCAGTGGCCCAT
>CAZOLE010000232.1:0-3624 GCA_964580445.1 uncultured Porphyrobacter sp. | reverse complement strand
GTTACGCCAATTGGCGGCGGCGGGTTAATCTCTGGTATGGCCACGGTAACCCGCGCACTTGATCCAAATATCGAAGTGGTTGGGGTGCAAGCAGGGCTATTTCCAAGCATGTACGCCAAAATCAAAGGCGAAGATCGCGGTTGCGGCGGCGACACTTTGGCCGAAGGGATCGCAGTCAAAAAACCAGGCACGTTCACCAGCAAAGTCATCGCCGAGCGCGTGGATGATATTCTTCTGGTCGGCGAGCCTGCATTGGAAAAAGCGGTCTCGCTGCTGCTCCAAATTGAAAAAACCGTTGTCGAAGGGGCAGGGGCGGCGGGACTGGCTGCCGTCTTGAGTAATCCGGAGCGCTTTGCTGGCAAGACAATCGGTCTTGTCCTGTGCGGCGGGAATATCGACACGCGTCTGCTAGCGAATGTACTGCTAAGAGATCTGGCGCGGCAAGGGCGATTAGCCCGCTTGCGCGTAACTTTGCAGGATCGGCCCGGTGCATTGTTCAAAGTCATGCGGCTGTTCGATGCGCACAATGTCAACATTATCGAAATCTATCACCAACGCATCTTCACAACGCTTCCGGCTAAAGGCCTTATTACCGATATTGAGTGCGAGGCGCGGGATTCTGAGCAGGTTGAACGACTCGTGGAGGCCTTGCGTGTGGCCCGATATCAGGTCGAAGTTGTCGAACTGAATTAAGGCTCAATGGCGAAGTGTCCGCCCTCGGGACAATCGCTCAGGTTAGCTCCAAAGTGGTGCAAACTTGTGGGCGACCTTGTGCATTCTAAGCAAATATTCGATTTGTTTCGTGGTTAAGGGTCTTTTACCCACGGCGAGGAAAAGGCATAAGATCAGCTTAACACGCCCGCACTGATTCTTGCGCGCGATCCCGTTAGTAACAAGGACCCGAGACAGACCCGTGACGGCCCCGATCCGCTTTCCTCGATTCTTTGTTACGAGCCCTGCGCCGTGCCCTTATTTGCCAGGGCGGCAAGAGCGCAAAGTTTTCACGGAGCTTAAAGGTGCACACGCGGACCAGCTTAACGAAGCGCTCGGCCGGATCGGTTTTCGTCGCAGTCAAACGGTCGCGTATCGACCCAGCTGCTTGAATTGTCAGGCTTGCGTCTCTGTCCGCGTCGTAGCGAATGAGTTCAAGCCATCTAGCACGCAAAAACGCGATATGCGGCGCAACCGAGATCTGGTTGTGACCGAATGTCGCCCGTGGGCAACTGAAGAGCAGTTTGATTTGCTCGCGAAATATCTGGGTAAGCGGCATCCTGATGGTGGCATGTCTGCGATGGACGAACTCGACTATGCTGACATGGTTGAGCATACGCCTGTCACGAGCTCTTTGGTTGAGTATCGCGAGCCCACCGCCGACGGTTCCCCCGGACGTTTGGTAGGGGCCTGCCTAACTGACCGCCAAGGTGATGGGCTGTCGATGATCTACTCGTTCTATGACCCCGATCACTCGCGCCGCGCGGGATTGGGCAATTTCATTATTCTCGATCACATTGCCCGCGCAGCAGAGGCTAACCTTCTCTATGTCTATCTGGGCTATTGGGTTGATGGCAGCCCGCGTATGCAATACAAAATTCGCTATCGTCCGATGGAGCGACTGACCCGCGAAGGTTGGCAGCGCATTGGCGAGGATGAGCAGAACACTTTGATCGCAGAAGCGACTGCGCCGCGTACTCGCAAGGCCGAGGCAATGGCCGGTGCGAGCAAAGACGGGCAACCAGTGAAACTTCCAACCAGCTGAAGCTGCGTTCTTGCAAGAGCGATAGGCTCAACTTGAATAGAGTTTAGCTTCTTCGCTGCGGCGGCGAACCAGGCCTTTGAGCACGCGTCCACCAGCCTTGTTCCACCGCGCAAATTCGCGCGCGGCGCCAGTGTAGTCGCCAAGCTTGTGCTTCTTGGTCAGCGTGGCCCGCCCAATAGCACCAGTGTTGTAGTGGAAGCTGACCATCGCATCGAATTGGTTCTGGCTTGTCGGCGCATCACCAATCGCGCGGGCGACATCGCGGGCATAACGCTTCAAATCTTTGGCAAGTCGCGTATCGCATTGCTCCTGTGTCCATCGAGTGCCCGGGCCGATACGCTCACCTTTCTTAAGGCCAACGCCAGTTGCACCCCAGCCGATTGTCCAAGGAACGCCGCCTGTTCCAGGGTCTGGATAGGCTTCGACCATCCCATCGCGTCGTAGCCGCGCACAGCCTTCGAACCGCTTAATTAATGCGGTGCCAGCTTTACCAATCTGCCGAGAGCGTCGGACGCTCGGCACAGAGACGTCACCGTTATTCGACGGGACGGATGATGAAGGCCGGGGTTCGCCCGGATCAGCTTGGCCGTCGAGAACAGCATCGAGTCGATCAACTTCGGACTGCTTGAAGCCGCGCTTCAGGATCAAGCGGATGGTTTCAAAGAGCGGTTTACGTTCGGCTTTTGGAGAGATGGGAGCGGTCATTGCGGCCTCGCTTAGCTTGGGGATGTCCGAAGAATGGAGGCCGGGTGAGTAGGCAGAAATCATCTGAGTAGGAAAATAGTTTGTTGGCGACTCTCTGCTCCATATTGAGGACTTGCGAAGTCGCGCGGCTTCTCATGTCCGGCATGAAAAGCAAAATTTTGTAAAAATTACACGGCGTTAACCGATGCCCACTATTCAGACCTCGATTTAAGAGGACCTTGAGTGAAGCTAGTGGGCGACAGGCGCGAAAAGGCTACTGAAGCCGTGGTTCGGGAGATGTATGGTCCCGTTCTGCGCGGCTACTTCGCCGTGTTCGCTCTGTATTACGTCGCTATGGTTCCGCTCAACCTGTTCACAATGGACGGGACAGAACGGTATTATCTGGTAGCCACGACGATCATTGCAGCCGCAGTCGCGTTGCTTGGTAGCTACTTGATGCACAAGAATGTTCGCGGCGATAGCATTGATTCAGTAGTGGTCACTTTGAACGTGCTGATCATATGCAATGTGCTTGTGGCACTGAGAATCGACTTTTCCGAAGCCAAACTGGTCTATTTCCTGATCATAACGATGCTCTTTGGCTTGGCGAGTTGGAATTTTCGCCAATCGGCGACATCGATTGCGTTCTCATTCGCTGCGTTGTTCACGTTCTTACAACGCGTCGATATCTCCACCGCCTACACCTATGCCTTCCTGGTCTTCGCCACAGCGCTCGCGTCTTTGGCCCTGGCCATTTTCCTTAGGCGCTCCGTTATGCGTATTGCGGAATCAAAGTTTGAAGCCGAAGGTCGTTTGGCCGAAGTACGCAAGGCTGCAAGCGAATTGCGAAGCAAAGCGTTGACGGACAGCTTGACGGGCCTCCCCAATCGCCGAGCCTTCTTCGATGCATTGGACGCCTCGGTCAAACTGGTATCCGACGCTGACGAGTCCCGCGGTGAAGAAGCGCAAGGCTTGTGGCTCATCCTTATGGATCTCGATGGCTTCAAAGCGGTCAACGACGTTCATGGCCACGGAGCGGGTGATCTCCTTTTGCAGGAAGTCGCGAAACGATTGCACGTGGTTGTCGGTGAAGACACCCATGTCAGCCGCATGGGCGGAGACGAATTCTGCATGCTAGCCGTCAATGCGCTTAGCGAGCGAGACATTGAAGCGCGTTGTAATAG
>CAZOLE010000231.1:0-3656 GCA_964580445.1 uncultured Porphyrobacter sp. | reverse complement strand
GTCCCAAGCAGCGCCATTGTTTTCGATAAGTTGGCGCATGTGAGCGATTTGAGATTGATAGGTCATGATGTTTTTCCTGAGAGGGGGTAAGTTGTTTGCTGCCCTCTTGTGCACTGCTGCACTGCATCATGACAGGAAAACTTACGTACTTTCGTGTCTATATCGTGGTATTTCGCGGCTCTCTTGTGTAATGCTGTAAATATAATTACAAGAGTCGAATGTCTGAAAACTCTCTCCTCGCTGGCCCTTCCTTACGCCGTTTGCGTAAGCGCCAGGGCTTGACCCAAGCGGCAATGGCCGCCTCGCTTGGCATCTCACCGAGTTACCTAAATCTGATTGAGCGCAATCAACGCCCCTTGTCTGCAAGGGTGTTGGTACAAGTGATCGAGCGTTTCGATTTCGATCCATCCAGCTTGCGCGAAGACGAAGCCATTGGTGGAGTTGATGGCTTGCTGCGTCGTTTCTCCGATAAACGCTTTGCTGATCTCGAGATCGACCGCGAAGAAGCTCAGGAGTTTCTGGCGTCCTCTCCGCAGGCAGCAGCTGCTTTTGCACGGTTATACGATAAATCTGGGCCAGCACTGGTCGAACAGGAAGACCCCGTCGAAGAGGTTCGTCGGGCTGTAGAGCGTTGGCAAAACCACTTCGCTGACTTGGACCATTGGGCCGAAGAGGTTGCAGATGAGCTGCGTCTTTCTCATGGAGATTTAAGTGCTGCCTTGCGTGAGCGGTTGCGCGAACGGCACCAATTTTCCGTCCGTATCTTGCCCGCCGAGGTGATCCCCGGTGTCATAAATCGGCTTGACCTGCATGCCCGCCAATTGCAGCTGTCCGAGATGCTCCCCGGTGCCGCGCGCAGGTTTCAGATTGCACGGCAAGTTGGCGAGTTGGAGCGGCGCGAGGATATTGAGACTATTGTTGCGGGTGCAAACCTTACCACCAAAACGGCGCAAGAGCTGTTTCGCGCTCATGTTATGGATTACATCGCCGCCGCGCTTTTGATGCCATATGGACGGTTTTTGAGAGCTTGCGAGCAAACAGGATACGATCTTGCGGTGCTGCAACGACGGTTCGCTGCGAGCTTTGATCAAGTGGCACACCGCTTGACGACCTTGCAACGAGTGAGTCAGCGCGGGTTGCCATTTTTTAGTGCGCATTTCGGCCGTACGGGGCGAATGGTTGGGTTTGCTGCCGGTGCAAGCGGGGTTGGTTATCCTTTGGACGGAGCGCGTTGGCCCGCTTGGGTGCCCTATGCCGCGTTTGAAAGCCGCGGAACTATGTTGATGCAAGCGGTCACCTTCGGCGAAGGGGAGGCGCGGCCAAGGCACTGGTTCACCATCGCGCGCACAATTGAGGTTGACGGCGCGGCATGCTCAGCACGGCGGGCTGTCGTGCTTGGGCTTGAAGCGCGCTTTGCAAGCGATTTGGCACAAACGCGCGGAGTATCTTTGGACCCGGCCGATGCAGTCCCGCTCGGCATAGGATGCCCGCGCTGTGGCCGTGCGGATTGTTTGACACCTGCCCCTCAACGCTTGGCGGGTGGAACCCCCGCACCGCTTGGCTGAGAATTGGCTAAGACTTCACAAGGCGTTAACCGCGCAAATGCCCATCATCCTTGCCATTTCAAAGCGATTGTAAAGTTTACCGACACTTAATGTCTGACGGCTAAAGCGGCGCACAGTTCCTCTTATGAGCGAAGCGCTAAATTTATGATCCGTCTGTTTAAGCATTATATTCCGCATGCCGTATTGCTGCTGTGCCTGCTCGACTTCGGGCTATTGGTGGTCGCAAGCGAGCTTGCTTGGCAAGTGCGCGCGGCGCAGATCGGGATGGACCCGGGCGAGTGGACGGACCGGTCATTGCCTCTGCTCGGTTCTGCTTCGGTCGTATGGACAGCGATGATCGCTGTAGGTGTTTACGGCCCTTATTCCTTGCGCTCGCTGCGGTTTGCTGGGGCGCGGCTTTTGGTAGCGATCAGCCTAGGCGTTATCGCTCTGGCGTTGATTGACTTCGTTCTACCCGGCAACACTTTCTGGCGATCCACTTTGCTATACGCGATGGGTTTTGCGATCCTCGTGTTGCTCGCTGACCGGTTATTGCTGAATAGCTTTATCGGATCATCGGCGTTCCGTCGCCGGGTCATGGTGCTGGGCGCAGGCGACCGAGCAGAGCGTTTGCGCAAGCTGGGCAATCGCCCGGAAACTGGTTTTGCCATCGTCTCATTCATCGCAATGAGTGAGCCTGAACGCATCGTCGAAGAAGCTATAGCGCGTGAGGCGATCCACGATTTGGGCCGGTTCGTCGAAAACCTTGGCGTGAGCGAAGTGGTTCTCGCGCTTCAGGAACGCCGAAACTCGCTTCCGTTGAATGATCTCTTGCGGATCAAAACCAAGGGCGTTCACGTCAATGATTTCTCTAGTTTTCTTGAACGCGAAACGGGCCGCGTTGATTTGGATACTG
Source organism: uncultured Porphyrobacter sp. (assembly GCA_964580445.1). Classification (GTDB taxonomy): domain Bacteria; phylum Pseudomonadota; class Alphaproteobacteria; order Sphingomonadales; family Sphingomonadaceae; genus Erythrobacter. The sequence continues at coordinate 1,196 of CAZOLE010000231.1, read as the reverse complement.
TCAATCCGAGCTGGATGATTTTCTCTGATGGTTTTTCAAGTGGGCGGATGTTCTCGAGCGCGCTGAAGCGTGTGTTCGATATTATCGCGAGTCTCGTTCTGTTGGTTCTGACACTCCCGATCATTGTAATTTTTGCGATGATTGTGAAGTTCGATAGCAAAGGTCCGGCGTTTTTCCGGCAAGAGCGCGTTGGGCTTTACGGCGAGCCCTTCCACCTAATCAAACTGCGTTCGATGCGTACCGATGCGGAAAAGGATGGTGCGAAGTGGGCGTCTGAGAACGATCCACGGATCACGCGCGTTGGCCGCTTCATTCGCAAGGTTCGGATTGACGAATTACCTCAAACATGGAGCGTTCTTAAAGGTCAGATGAGTTTTGTCGGGCCGCGCCCCGAAGTGCCGAAGTTCGTCGATGATCTGCAAGAGCAGATACCGTTCTACGGGGAGCGGCATATGGTCAAACCGGGGATCACCGGTTGGGCGCAGATCAATTTTCCTTATGGCGCTTCGATGGAAGACAGCCGCAAGAAGCTCGAATACGATCTTTATTACGCAAAGAACTACACGCCGTTTTTGGACCTCGTGATCCTTTTGCAGACCGTACGAGTTGTCCTTTGGCCTGAAGGCGCACGGTAATGATCGGCAGCGATCTCTTTACCCAATACGGCGGAGCAATCGCGGCGATTTGCGGGGCGGTGTTGAGTGCAGGTGCGGGGCTTTGGATTGCGCGCAATGGTGAGCGTTTGCGGCCAGAGCGAGTTGCGGTGCTGGCGGTATGCGGTTTCACTTCGATTTGGTGCGTGATGTTGGCGTCGCTTGGGAATGGCGAACCGGCAGTGAAACTAGCCGAAACGATGCGCAACATTGCGTTGATTGCGGTCATCTTCCACTTGTTCTCTGCCGATGGAAGAGACGAGAGTTTAAAGCCCACGCGTCCGGTTATCGTAGCGCTTGTACTTACAGAGCTGTTCCAAGTCGCCTTGCTTGTATTTGATCAGCGCTTTGGTGCATTACCTCAGCTCGCCAACCTGTCATTCGAAGTGTCTGCTGTGTTGCACATGCTGCTGGCCATTGGCGCATTGGTGCTGCTGCACAACCTTTATGCGGGCGCTTCCCAAGCTTCCCGCCCTGTTCTGCGTTGGATCGGCCTAGGGCTGGCAGGACTCTTCCCTTATGATTTGAACCCCGCAACAATCG
>CAZOLE010000230.1:0-3658 GCA_964580445.1 uncultured Porphyrobacter sp. | reverse complement strand
CCTGTAAGCTGCTACATCTCTTGTTTCTCGTCGTCGTGCCCTTGTTGTGACGCGCCGCGAGGAAGATCTCCCTCGACATTATAATGCTCATCGTTGTTGACGTAATTTTCCTGACAATCATCGAGGTTGCGGGGCAAGGATGCCACGCTCATCGCGCCTTTACGGCTCATTTCACGCGCACGCTTGGCGGCTTCGCGAGCAGCAGCGGCATCGATGATCTTCTGGACGATGGATTTTGCGTCGGCTGGGTTTTCTTCCAGCCATTCGGTCATCTTCTCGCTCATCAAGCTTTCCAGCGGAGAGCGAACTTCGGACGAGACCAATTTGTCTTTGGTCTGCGAGGAGAACTTGGGATCAGGCAGCTTCACGCTGACAATCGCGGACAGCCCTTCACGCATGTCCTCTCCGGTCAGGCTAACCTTTTCCTTCTTCAACAGGCCTGCGCGGTCTGCATAGCCATTGAGCGTCCGAGTCAACGCCGCGCGGAAAGCGGCAAGGTGGGTGCCGCCGTCACGTTGCGGGATATTGTTAGTGAAAGTCAGGACGTTTTCGTAATAGCTGTCATTCCATTGCAGAGCGACGTCGATACCGATCCCGTCTTTTTGCGCCGACACCGAAATTGGCTCAAGGATCAACGCTTCTTTGTTGCGGTCGAGATATTTCACGAAAGCAGCAATCCCGCCTTCGTAATAAAGATCATGTTCGATTGGTTCTTCGTGGCGTTTATCACGCAGCAGGATTCGGACGCCGGAATTGAGGAAGGCTAGTTCGCGATAGCGGTGTTCGAGCTTGTCAAAATCGTATTCTGTGACGTTCTTGAACGTGTCGTTCGAATGGTGGAACGTGACCCGCGTGCCTTTTTTAAAGCCATTGTCGTCGGGGTTTTGCTCAACCTTGGGCGCATCACCCAGAATTTCGAGGCTTTTGACAGCATTGCCGTGCTCAAACCGCATCCAGTGCTCTTTGCCTTCGCGCCAGATTTTAAGCTCCAGCCACTCTGACAAAGCGTTGACCACAGACACGCCCACGCCATGCAGGCCGCCCGAAACTTTGTAGGCGTTGTCGTCAGACGTGTTTTCAAACTTACCGCCTGCATGAAGTTGCGTCATGATGACTTCGGCGGCGGAAACACCCTCTTCCTTGTGCATGCCGACCGGAATGCCGCGACCATTGTCTTCGACGCTGACGCTGCCATCGGGGTTGAGTTCAATCAGAACAAGGTCGCAATGGCCAGCCAGCGCTTCATCAATAGCATTGTCCGACACTTCGAACACCATGTGGTGTAGGCCAGAGCCATCATCGGTGTCACCGATATACATACCAGGGCGTTTGCGAACCGCATCAAGGCCTTTCAAAACCTTGATCGAATCCGCACCATATTCGCCTTGCATCTTTTCTGGCTTAGAGGCGGAGTTTTCAGGTGATTCAGAAGTGTTGTCGTTCATGCCGATTATATAGGCGCTGGTTAGGCTAAACCCAAACTTTGGTTGTATCAGTCTAGGGCTTTTCCACCGCTTGCTTGGGCGGTAAGAGGGCAAACTATGACGCGCGACCTCATTGCTTCTCGCCTAGCCGAACCATTTGGCTCTTTCCCAGAGACTTTGCGGCATTGGGCGCAAGTCCAACCTGAGGCAATTGCGCTTAAAGACGGCCGCCGGGATGTCACCTGGTCTGAGTTGATCGGGCTAGTCGAGCGATTGGCGACGCGACTCGTTGAAACCGGACTAAAGCGCGGGCAATCAGTCGCAATTCTGGGTGCATCCGACGTCAATTACGCGCTTGTCTTCCTTGCCACGGTGCGTGCTGGCGGGGTTGCCGCGCCGCTCACGACCAGCGCATCGGCGGAGCAATTGGCCGGAATGGCTAAAGATAGCGGGGCTGCGCATCTGTTTATCGATGCCGCCAAGGCAAATGAACTGGGCGCAGAATTTATGCCCGACATGATTCGTGTGCCGTTGGCAGAGATCGAAAACTGGATGGCGCCTGCGGGTTCGCTCGCGCCGGAATTTGAGCCGCAACCAAGCGACCCGTTCAACATTATCTATTCGAGCGGCACCACCGGGGTTCCTAAAGGCATCGTCCACTCGCACCAAATGCGTTGGCGTCAATTCGGTGTAACCGCGCTTAGCTATCTTGAGGCGGGACTGCCCATCCGATCGCTTGCTTCGACCCCGCTCTACTCCAACACGACAATGGTCGGTTTTCTTCCGCCTTTGCTTGCCGGGGGCATGGTGCGGGTCATGGGTAAATTCGATTGCGCCCGCTGGCTCGAATATGCCGAAGCCGACCGGGCTACGATCACGATGCTGGTCCCGGTGCAGTATCAGCGCTTGCTGGACTTTCCCGGCTTTGACGAAGCCGATCTATCCAGCCTCATCTTGAAATACTGCACGTCCGCGCCGTTTTCCGCTGAGCTTAAGCGCGAGGTGCTCACGCGGATGCCCGGCGGACTAATCGAAATCTACTCCATGACCGAGGGCGGCGTTGTGTGCTTGCTGGAATGCCACAAGTTCCCCGACAAGCTGCACACGGTTGGTCGCCCTGCTCCGGGCAGCGAGTTGAAGGTTGTGAACGACGCAGATGAGCTTGTTTCGCCCGGTGAGGCGGGCAACCTTATTGGTCTGTCGCAAACCATGATGAGTGGATATCAAAACCAGCCGGGCAAGACCCAAGACGGATATTGGGCCGACCCTGAAACCGGCATCAACTGGCAGCGCATGGGCGATATTGGTCGCGTCGATGAAGATGGCTTTGTTGAACTTGTTGGCCGCGCCAAGGACATGATAATCTCGGGCGGATTCAACATCTACCCAAGCGACCTAGAGACCGAGCTGGAGAGCGAAGGCGATGTCGCGGAGGCGGCGGTTGTCGGTATTGCATCCAAACAATGGGGAGAGACGCCGGTCGGCTTTGTAGTCGTTTCAGGTGACGCGCGCGATCCGGATGCGATTATGGCAGCGGTCAATTCGCGGCTTGGAAAGACCCAGCGTCTGTCTGCGCTCCACCTGATTGATGAAATGCCGCGCAGCCATATTGGCAAACTGCTCAAGACGGAGCTGCGCGATCATGCGCAAGCGATAAGCGGCGATTGAATATCTGGGAAAAGAGTGCGGCCTGATCCAGAGATCAGGCCGCACAGTTTAGCTTAAGCGATGACGGAATTGAGCGACGATGCGCTAACCATTACGGCTGCGATCAAAGCGAGTGCCTTTTGCGAAAAGCGGGCCATTGGTGTTCTCCTATGTTTCTGCCTGAGGCTCGGTTGCGTCAGACTGTCTGCACCGGAGTTCGGCCTATGGTGTAATTTTGTTACTCACCATTGAATTATAAAAACCAATAACTGAAATCTAATTCCCAGCTGCAGTGATGTGGATTTTGCCGAATGGAGGTGGGCAAGGGAGTTGAGACGCGGCCACCAATTTGGGGGAAGTGTGGCGGCCGCGCCTCTCTTGCTGTGCTTGGGAATCAGGATCGCGTCGGGGGACACGAGTAAACCTCACACAGCTTAGTCAATCGGAGCACTGGTGTGCTGAAAGCAATTGACTTGCGTCTGGGGCAGGGGGAGAGGAGGCTGCATCCCGGACACGGGAAGTAAATAATGTTCGACTGCATCGAACTCAAATGAAAAAATGAGTAAAATTGTTGCAAGAATTGCAAC
>CAZOLE010000229.1:0-3702 GCA_964580445.1 uncultured Porphyrobacter sp. | reverse complement strand
ATTCCGTTCATGCCAACATATAACAGCCCAATCGTCATCCCGATCCAAGCAGGCTTCTTCCAGTTACCTTCGCGCTTCTCAACGCGAAGCGACCACCAGACCGTCGCGATCAACAGCGCCCACAGCCACACATCAATGATGAACAGCGTATCGCCATAGAACCATTGCGAGGAAAACGGCTCCAGCAGCCGGATGCCATAGACATTCAGCCAATCGAGTGCGGGGTGCGAAAAACAGCCGATAAAGCTTAGCAGATACAGCCATTTGAAGTTCACCGGCAGGCGTCCCTCGGGCCGCTTCCCGCGTTTCTCTTGCCAGCGGTCAAACCACCATAGCAGCCCCGCGAGCACCAAGGGCAACAGCACCCATGCGGGCGGGCCATGGGTGATCCCCCGGCGAAAGCCCAAATGCTCGGTCCCCTCAAGCCAGAAGAAACACGCCGCATCAATATCGGGCAGGTTCGCCCCGATGATCAGCGCTGGCATTGCCAGCCCCGTCTTCTTTTTTAGCCCCGCCTGACCCATGATTGCGCCAACGAGACTGTGGGTGAGATTATCCATTTAACCGCCAGCGCCGCTGACCTTCGGTGCAGGCGATTTCATAACCGCGTGACCAGTTTTCATCGCGGCGGCTTGCCTTGCGTACGTGACCGCTACGATAAAAATCTCGGATCGAAGCATCAGCTTTCTCTAAGGAAGCATTGCCAGTGCAAAATTCGCCGTTCTCATCCTCCCAGTCCCAGAACCAAGCAAAATGACCAGCGCGCCCTTCATCTTCAAACGGCACCACGCCCAAAACGAAGCGACGGTCCTTTTTCCAGACCACATTGTAGCCATGGGCAGTGAAGCGGATGTTCAACCGGCGTTTGGTCTTCACGCCATCCACGGTTTTGATCACCCGCGCGGGAACTTCGTAAAGCTCCGCCAAACAGATCATGTCCGATTGATCATCCTCTGGGCTGCTTCCGGGACAAACGGCGGGAAAGCCGACCATCTTCGCCGGTCCAAGCAACTCCACTAGCAGCAAGCTCTGCTGTGGCGCGGCTTCAGCCTCTTCGCCAACCTCTGAGGACGCAGTCGCCTCCTCTGCCATTGCCGGAAGGCTCGGCGCGCCAATGATTGCGAAAACAACGGCAAGACTGGCAATAGCTCTACGTAACATTTGAAAAGATGTAACCCAGCCACCGCCGGGCGTCAAAGGCGCTGGCATTCCGCAAACCTACCCCCTATCGCAGCGCGCAAATTGTGAATTGGACACTTTGATGAGCGATCTACCCTACCGCCCCTGCGCTGGCTTTATGCTGGTCAATGCCGATGGCCATGTCTTTGTCGGCCAACGCATCGAAAAACGCACCCACGGCTTTTGGCAGATGCCACAAGGCGGGATCGACAAAGGCGAAAATGAAGAAACCGCCGCTTTGCGCGAGTTGGCTGAGGAAACAGGGATCACCGCTGACAAAGTCGAAGTGATCGCGCGCGCCTCAAAACCGATGAAGTATGACCTCCCGCCCGACCTTTTGGGCGTTGCTTGGAAGGGCAAATATCGCGGGCAGATCCAGCATTGGTTCTTGGGTCGTTTTACCGGCGCGGATGCGGACATAAACTTAAACGCGCATGAGCCGGCAGAGTTCAATGAATATCGCTGGATCGAACCAGAAAAGCTGCCTGAAATGATCGTGCCGTTCAAACGCGACGTTTATGTCGCTTTGGTCGAAGAGTTTCGCGATTTGATCTAAGCAGTTTTGGCTTAGTTGCTCGACGGTGCTGTTTCATCGGTTTCCGCTGCTAAGCGCGGTGGCGGACCTTTGGCAATTGAACTTTGTAGAGCTTTCGTCTCAGGACAGTCCGACCCGCACAGGCTTTCTAGCCGGGCCAGATTGCGCTTGGCTTTTTCCAAAGCGCCTTTCTCAACCAAAGCCGAACCTTCTCCTGACATAGCGGCAAAGTTGCTCGGATCGCGCGCCAAAGCTTCACGGTAATACCGGATCGCTTTACCTTGCAGCCCATCGGCACGCGCCGCCTCGGCAAGTTCGACGAAGATTGGGGTAAAGCCCGGATCGACCGTCAAAGCCGCTTCGAACGCATCGATCGCGGCCTGCGTTTCGCCTGCTTTCAAGGAAGCTTGACCTTGCGTAATCAAAGCAGCTGCGCGCGGATCGGCTTCACGTTCCTCAGCGCTAGAAACGCTCGCCGTGGTGGCGAGCAGCAATGAAAGCGCGGCGGCAACGGGCGCAAAACGCATGAAGAGCTCCTTGATATCAGCAAGCCGGGAAGGTGAAGGCTTAGCCATAATAAACTAAGCTAACACGCTGAACGTAGGATGGCGATAAAAAACCCGTCCGTTCCGTGGTTGAACGGATCGAGCCGAATACCCTGAACGTTTGCGCGCCCATGCGGCTCGCCAAGCGGGAGTTCGGGCTGCTCTGCGGACCATCCAGAATGGCGTGCAAGAAACGCGGCAACCCGGTCTGCACCTTCGGCATCGAGCAGCGAGCAGGTGATGAAAGCAATTCGTCCGCCCGGCTTTGTCAGCGATGCCGCAATATCGAGCAGCCGGTCTTGCAATTGCGCATATTGCTCCAGCGCCGCAGGCTTCAGCCGCCATTTGGCCTCTGGCTTGCGTCGTAGTGTGCCGGTGCCTGAACACGGCGCGTCTACCAGCACCAGATCGGCATTGGCATGGTGGGCTTCGAGCATCGCCAGCTCTTGACCGGGATTGAGCAATTGCTGCTCAATTATGCCAGCGCCCGCACGTTCGGCGCGCGGCTTTAGCTGGCGAAGGCGACCAAGATCGGTGTCGCAAGCCAGCAGTGTCCCTTCGTTCTCTATCGCCGCAGCAAGGCCAAGCGTTTTGCCCCCTGCCCCCGCGCACAGATCAATGACGGTCTCACCCGGTTTGGCTCCGGCAGCAAGGCAAGCAAGTTGACTGCCATGGTCCTGAACTTCGATCAACCCAGCACCATAAGCGTCCCAATGCTCGACCTGCGTACCAGACGGCAAGCGCAAAGCTTGCGGCGCGGTGAGCGGCTCTGCCTCAACCGGCAATTCCACCGTCGAACGATCGGCTTTGAGCGTGTTCACCCGTATATCGAGCGGCGCTCGGCCCACCATCGCACCAGCGGTTTCGCCATCGACACCCGATGCGGTGAGCGCTTCCAAAAGCCATTGCGGTGCCAATCCTGCCGCCGCCACCTTCTCACCCGGTTCGACCGGTACAGGCGCGTGGGTTGATCCATCGAACAAAGGCGCAAGCGTCTCGTCGGTTTCAGCCAGCGCAAGCATTGCCGCGCGTCCCGACGCAGGCGTTTCCCCGCAATGGCGCACTGCGCGATAGACCAACTCACGCACAGCGCGGCGATCCTTGGAACCGGCATAGCGGCGATCGCGGAAATAGGCGGAGATTAACCGGTCAGCGGGCGCACCTTCATTGCGCGCGCCTTCGATAATTTGATCCAGCAGCTCTATCGCGGCTTGAACGCGCGCGGCGGGTCTCATTGCGGGCGTATTGTGCGCTGCTCAATCGGCTTGCGCGCTTCGGGAGCCGGAACGCAGCGCCAGATCATCTGGTGTCTTTCAGGCGGCAATCGGCTGTGCAATTTCTCAAGGTCGTTGCCCGCTGCCTCACAGAGTTCGAGTGTTTCGCGATGACGCAATCGCACCTCCATGCTGTCCATACCCACCGAGGGATCCCACAGCATCACGA
>CAZOLE010000228.1:0-3715 GCA_964580445.1 uncultured Porphyrobacter sp. | reverse complement strand
GTCTATTATGACTTTACCTTGGACGGACAGACGGTTGAGCTATGCCCGCAAGCGGGCAAACCATTGCTGGCATATTCAGATGAGGTCTCGTTCGCTTCGCGGACGGGGCCATTGGCGCTCACCGGCGATCTAGGCGGCGGCCCCATTGCATTGAAGGCGCAAGGCGCGGCGCTAAATTACCCCGGCACATTCACCATCAATGCAGTCGAAACCTTGATAGGAGAGCCGGGCAATGGCGTCATGCTGACCGCGAGCGGCGTTACCGGAGGTATAGGCGACACACTGAGTGGTGCATTTGAGGACGCAACCGCGAACATTTCCGGCGTACCGATCGACATGGATCAGATTGCTGGCAAGTGGCGTTATGAGGGTAATGTGCTGCGTGTCGAAGATGTCGATCTGCGTGTATCTGACCAGGCGGAGGAAGGCGTTGAGGAGCGCTATTATCCGCTCTTTGCGCAAGACGCTTGGCTGGAACTTGATGGTAATATTATCACGGCGCAGGGGGGGCTGCGCGATCCAGCGGCTCAACGTTTGGTCACGGCGGTTTCACTTTCGCACGATCTTGGTACAGGGGCTGGGAATGCGACGCTGGACGTGCCGGGATTGGTCTTTGATGAGGCGCTCCAACCGGAGCAGCTCACCTATCTGACCTTTGGGATTGTGGCGGATGTCGCTGGCGTGGTTACCGGCAGAGGCGATATTGAATGGTCGCCTACAATTCTCGAAAGTACCGGGAAATTTAGAACCAGCGAGATGGCGCTTTCTGCTGCATTCGGTCCGGCGAGTGGGTTGGATGCTGAGGTTGAATTTACAGATCTCTTGGGCCTTACAACTGCTCCTGATCAAGAGATCAGAATTGGCGCGATCAACGCTGGTATCGAAGTGTTTGACGGACGAATCGGGTATCAGATCGTGGGCGGAGAGGTCCTACGAGTTGAAGAAGGGCGCTGGCCATTTATGGGCGGAGAACTGACGCTACGCCCAGTCGCGATCAATTTTAGTGAACCCGGATCACAAGCCTACACTTTTGAGATTGTCGGTATGGATGCTGCTCGGTTCGTCGCACAAATGGAGCTGAGCAGTATTGCGGCGAGCGGAATTTTCGATGGCACGCTGCCAATGGTCTTCGACGCTGAAGGCAATGGCCGGATCGAAGGTGGCTTGCTGATCTCACGGTCACCTGGCGGCAACCTGTCCTATGTCGGCGCACTCACATATGAGGATACCTCTGCGATCAGCAATTTCGCTTTTGAAGCGCTGCGCTCGCTAAACTTTTCGCAAATGAGTCTTGAGCTTAATGGCAGCCTTGCAGGCGAAATTCTCAGCAATGTGAAGTTCGACGGTGTACGGCAAGGGGAGGGGGCAAGTCAGAACTTCTTCACTCGACAACTCGCCGAGCTACCGATTCGCTTCAATGTGAATGTACGCTCGGAAAACTTCTTCCAACTCGCGACGATGCTACGTTCGTTTGAAGATCCAACACTGCTTGACCCGCGTGTGCAGGAATTCCTGCGCGCCGCCGCTGAAAAGAAGGCGCAAGAGAGGCAAGCCACCCCAGAACCAGCACCACAGACGCCCGATGATGATCTACCAGTGGTCGAAGCCAGACCGCCTGATGAATCCTCCGTTCAACCTCCAGAAAGCGAAGGCCAGCTATGAAGCCTATGAAATTGACCAGCCTTTCGGTCACTGCCAAAAGCGAACCCAATAGAGGGGAATCCGTTTTGGACAGGACTACAAAGGCTGTTTTGAAGGCCGCTGGAGGGATAGGGGTTGCGATGATGTTGACCGGATGCGTCAATGTCGAAGCGCCGACCGAGCCGATTGTAATCGAGCTCAATATCACCATCCAGCAAGAGATTTTGGTGGCGCTCGCAGACGATGCGTCAAATACGATTGATGAGAACGCGGACATTTTTTGAAGCGTTTCCCAGTCTTTGAATGAGGAATAGTGAGATGACAACGCGTAAATCCATATTGGCTCTCGCAGCAGGCGCGGCAGTTCTGACTGGACTGAGCGCAACTGCCTATGCTCAGCGTGATCCGGCTTACGCAGCAGCGCGCGCTTCCGGAGAAATTGGTGAGAAAACAGACGGCTATTTGGGTATTGTTGGCCAATCGACGCCTGCGCTTCAGCGGCTGGTCGAAAACATAAACATCAAACGCAAAGCCGTGTATTTCCGTAAAGCCCAAGAAAAGGGCGCCACACCAGATAACTACTCTCTGACTGCGGGTTGCGAAGCGATAGCCCGCACCGTTCCCGGCGAAAAATACGAAGCGCCTGATGGCTCTTGGAAGACGCGCACAGATGCACCGCCAGAGCGTTTGGCTGTTTGCCCATAAACGCTTTCTGCATCCGCTGTGCGGATTAATGGAATGAAATATCCGGCGCTCGCCACCACGAGTGCCGGATTTCCATTCGCGCTAATGTTGACTTGAGTTTGCCCCCCTTCTAAGGGGTGCGCGCCCTAGGCGGGCACATCAATGCACGTGCCTTGCAACCCCCACTGTTAAGGAGGCAAGCATGAGCGACGATAAGCCCGCACGGGAACCCATCGCCGAGGATGCGCGGATCGACGCGCTCGAGGAGCGGCTCAAAGCTGCACACGAGCGTGAAGACGAGCGCAACCGGCCATCGGTGCAAGGGGTCGATGCGAATTATCGCAGCGGCAACCGAGTGCTGGCGGATCTGCTTGGTGGGATTCTTGGTGGTAGTGTAATTGGCTGGGCTGTTGATGCTTTGGCCGGGACCACGCCTTGGGGTCTGTTGGTTGGTCTATTCCTTGGGATAGGCATCGCCTTCAGGAACATCATTCGTGCAGCGAGCACGCCTCCGCAAGACAAATAGGTCGCGCGGGTAGGGCTGCTCAAGAAGTTTCAGGGATTCAAGTGATCGTGGCAGCCGAAGAAGGCAAAGTCGATCCGATGAAGCAGTTCCAGATCGAGCCATTGTTTGGTTCGGGTAACTGGGAAGTAGCTGGCTTCAACATCGCATTCACCAACTCCGCTTTGTGGATGGCCATCACGGTCGTCTTGCTTTGGGTATTTGTCGCTGGCGGCATGAAGCGCCAACTTGTCCCGGGCCGTTGGCAAATGGCGGTTGAGACATTCACTGGCTTTATCGACGATATGCTCGAAGCCAATATCGGCAAAGCAGGGCGCAAATATGTGCCTTATATCTTTAGCCTTTTCATGTTCATCCTGTTCGCGAACTTGCTTGGCTTAATGCCGATCGGCGTGTTCGGGCTTCACCCGTTCACATTCACCAGTCACTTTACTGTGACAGGCGTGTTGGCAATTATCAGCTTCTCAATTGTGCTGATCGTTGGGTTCTGGAAACACGGGATCAAGTTTTTCACGCTGTTCGTGCCGCACGGAACGCCGGTGCCGATGATCTTACCGATTGCGGCAATTGAGTTCTTTTCCTTCCTCATCCGCCCGTTCAGCCTCGCTCTGCGACTGTTTGTTGCGATGATGGCGGGACACGTGCTTTTGAAAGTTCTGTCTAGCTTCGTTATTGATGGGATCAATTACGGGGTCGGAACCAGCTTGATGGTGGCTATTCCTAGCTTTGCTTTGATGGTCGCTATTAGCGCGCTCGAAATTCTGGTGGCAGGCATTCAGGCCTATGTCTTTGCTCTGCTTACCTCGCTCTACATCAACGATGCTGAGCATCTTCACTAAATTTCTCACCTTTCCATACTAACAGTAC
>CAZOLE010000227.1:0-3718 GCA_964580445.1 uncultured Porphyrobacter sp. | reverse complement strand
TGTTGATACCGGTATTGATAGCGACAGTCCCGAATTTGCGGGTCGAGTGCACTCAGCTTCAGTTGATATCGTAGCCAATCGCGGCGTTGATCCAGAAGACGATCATGGAACCAATGTCGCGCTTGTCGCCGCCGGTGCGCGCGACAATACAGGCGTGGTGGGCATCGCTTTTGACGCAGAAATTTTGGCGATCAGAGGCGATATCGTGGGATCTTGTGGGCAGGACACGCCGCAAGACTCATCTTTGGGCTGCCTATTTTCAGATCGATCAATTGCGGACGGGGTTGATCTCGCGGTCGCGAATGGTGCGGCCGTCGTTAATCTGAGCTTAGGCGGAGGCGGAGCTTCGCAATTTTTGCTTAACGCAATCACGCGCGCGGCCAATGCGGGTGTGGTGGTTGTCGTTGCGGCTGGCAATGGCGGCGATGGTTCAGAGCCGGGGATAGATCCTGATCAGCCTGATCCTTTTGCATCCAGCATTCAGCAAGCGGGCAATGGGAACGTCATCATTGTCGGGTCTGTCGATGACAATGGCGATCTATCCGACTTCAGTAACCGCGCAGGAAGCTTCGCTGGCTCTTTCTTGAGCGCGCGTGGCGAACGCATTTGCTGTGTCTATGAAGACGGCGAACTCTTCGTCGAGACCATCAATGGCAGCCAGTTCATTACATTGTTCTCGGGAACCAGTTTTGCCGCTCCGCAAGTCGCTGGTGCGGTCGCGCTGCTCGCTCAGGCTTTCCCCAATCTCACCGGTCAGGAAATTGTCGAAATCTTGCTCGACAGCGCGCGGGACGCGGGCGCAGCTGGCAATGATGAGATTTTTGGGACGGGAATTCTCGATATTGCGGCTGCTTTCAGCCCGCAAGGGACAACTACGCTCGCTGGCAGTACGTCGCGGCTTGCTTTATCTGATGATTTTGTCGTGGGATCGGCGGCAACTGGCGATGCGCTTAGCAATTTGTCGCTGAGCACGATCATTACGGATCGTTTTGATCGCGCATTCGATATCGAATTGGGTCAACGAGCGCGCAATGCCGCGCAGGTTCAGCGGTTGCGCGGCGCAGTGCAACACAATGGCCAGTCGCGATCGGCCGGCAATGGCGATTTCTCATTGGCGGTTACGGTTAGCGAAGGCGAACGAGCAGGCGGTCTAGGCTGGGCGCATTCCTTGCAACTCACTCCGGAAGAGGCCGACGGTGCACGCGTGCTTGCGGCACGGGTTGCAGCCCGGGTTGCACCCGATTTGCAGATCGGTGTTGGGATTGCGCAAGGCTCGAAAGGTCTTGTTGGGCAACTTCAAGGCGCCAACCGCGCGGCCTTTGCAATTGCTCCGCAGGCAGGTTCCGACAATGGCTTTATTGACCGCAGCGAGATTTCATTCGCCGCGCGCCGGACACTCGGAAAATGGGGACTGACGCTTTCAGCGGAACGTGGTCAAGCGTGGCTAGGCAATAACCGGCAGGCAGGTGATATTGTTGCGGGTGAGCGCGAACAGCGTCCGACAACAACTATAGGTCTTGCTGCGGATCGTCGATTTGGTGGTCTCCAAACCTCTATTTCGGGATCTTGGCTGGCCGAGCAAGACACGCTTTTGGGCGCGCATTTCAATTCCGCGCTTGGAATCAATGGCGCAGACACTCTCTTCCTCGACGCCCAAGCAACCTATCCTTTGTCTAGCAATTGGCGACTTGGGGCCGCCGCTCGGGCTGGCGTGACGCGCCCACGCGGGGGTTCGTTGATTGGTGAAGGCTCGCAATTGTTCAGCGATGCGTGGTCACTCGATCTCACGCGCTATGGCACGTTCACGCGGCGCGATAGTTTTGGGTTCCGTGTAAGTCAGCCGTTGCGGGTAAGTGGCGGCGGCCTTGCGCTCGATTTGCCGGTGGCATTCGATCAAGCCAGTGAAACGCCAGTCTTCGGACGGCAAACCCTGTCGCTTTCTCCAGAAGGGCGCGAGGTTATGGGTGAACTTGCATGGGGTTCGCAGCTCGACTTTGGCTATATCAATGCCAGCGCGTTTTATCGTTATCAGCCCGGCCATTTCGCCAACGCACCCAGTGATGTGGGCGCAATCATCAGCTATAACGCAGCGTTCTAGCGCTTAGCCGGGCATTCCGGCGGCTTTGGCAAAGTTGTAGGCGTTCTCCATCAATGGAGTGACCCTCTCGCTCATCTGCTTGGCATGCGAAGAGGAAGCGGTGCCATCGATAACCCGCTTTTTGATCCCTTGCATGATCCCGGCCAGCCGGAACAGATTGTAAGCAAAGTACCATTCCATCGGCGGAACGGGGTAGCCTGTGCGGGTGACATACCGCTCGACAGCTTCCTCAACGCTTGGAATGCCAAGCGCTTTGAGATCAAGCCCCGACAATCCAGCGCGACCATCAGCCGGATTGAACCAGTTGAGCATCAAATAGCTGAAGTCTGCAATCGGATCGCCAAGCGTGGAAAGCTCCCAATCGAGCACCGCGATGACGCGGTTCTCGGTTGCATGAAAGATCGTGTTGTCGAGGCGATAATCGCCGTGAACAATAGAGCTTTCATGTTGCGGCGGAATTGTCTCCGGCAGCCATTCGATCAACGCTTCCATCTTGGGCTGATGTTCGGTTTCGGAGAGCTTGTATTGCTTGGTCCAGCGGTTGATCTGGCGCGCGCAGTAATCGTTGGGTTTGCCGTAGTCACTCATTCCGATTTGATCGGGCTTTTGCAGATGCAAATCGGCCATGGTGTCGATCATGGAATGGTAGATTTCGCGGCGTTGATCCGGCTCGACACCGGGCAAAGCGCCGTTCCAGAGCGAACGGCCATCGGCCATGCTCATCACAAAGAACTTGGAGCCCAACACGTCCGGGTCTTCGCACAGGCCATAAGTCTTCGGCACGGGGAATCCGGTCGGGTGCAGCCCTGTCATAGCTTTGTATTCGCGATCTACCGCATGGGCGCTGGGCAGCAGCTTTCCAAAGGGTTGACGACGCAAGACATATTTCGCGCCCGGCGTGTCGATTTTGTAGGTCGGGTTCGACTGACCACCTTTGAATTTCGTGTAGCTGATCGGCCCGTCATAGCCTTCGACATTGGCCTCAAACCAAGAGGTTAGAGCGTCCAGGTCGAGCTTGTCAGCCTCTGGCACTTCGATGGTGCCAACCATCTCTTTGTCATAGTCGATATCAGACATTGCCGGTTCCGCTTTGATTTAAGTGTCAAACATCACAATTGCCCTCAGAAAGGGGCCTTGGGGGCTAGCGCGTAGCCCCCATATCACCCGAGCTTATCCCGCCATCATTGGCAGCCCGGCCTCCGCCATCGCGCAGCGCGTTGGCTGTGGGACCGTTTTCTGGAATATGCTTGCCAATCTCCATCCGGGCGATTGAGCGAGCATGCACTTCATCGGGACCATCGGCCAGTCGCAAAGTGCGTTGATGGGCGAAGGCTGAGGCGAGGCCGTAATCGTCTGACACACCGCCGCCGCCATGCGCCTGGATCGCATCATCAATGATGCGCAACGCCATGTTAGGCGCTTGCACTTTGATCATCGCGATTTCTTGCTTGGCCGATTTGTTGCCGACCTTGTCCATCAAGTCTGCGGCTTTGAGGCACAGCAGGCGCGTCATATCGATGTCGATACGGGCACGCGCGATGCGTTCTTCCCAGACCGAATGCTTATAGATCGGTTTGCCGAACGCCTCGCGCTCTTGCAGGCGCTTGCACATCTTAGAAA
>CAZOLE010000226.1:0-3723 GCA_964580445.1 uncultured Porphyrobacter sp. | reverse complement strand
TCGAAGTGATTGCCGCAGACGCCAAAGTTGACGCCTTCTACAACAGTATTTTTCCTAATGTTGTTAGTTATATGGTGGAAAATCCTGCAACTATTTCTAGCGCAGCACAATTGCTCTTTATTGCCCGCAATCTGGAACGGATTGGCGACCATGCTACCAATGTTGCCGAAATGGTGCATTACGCTGCGACCGGAGTCTATCCGCCGGATGATGATCGCTGAATCTGGTTGGTTTGAGCATGGTTCGCGCTGCCATTAAACTGTAGCGAAACCTTCATATACACAGGACCAGATTGCTGGGCGGAATGCGTGATTGCCCTGTGATCCGGCTTTGGAGGGCTGGAACAAATGTCTGCCGCAAAATTGCTCTTGGTTGAAGATGATCCGGCTTTGTCGGAGCTGCTGGAGTATCGCTTCGAGAACGAAGGCTATCAGGTTCGTTGTACTGGTGATGGCGATGAAGCATTGATGCTGGCAAAAGAGGAATTGCCTGACCTGATCATTCTGGATTGGATGATCGAGGGTACTAGCGGAATCGAAGTTTGTCGCCGTCTACGCCGGGATAAGGCCACAGCGCACGTCCCAATCATCATGCTCACCGCACGCGAAGCCGAGGATGATCGGGTGCGCGGACTGGAAACGGGCGCGGATGATTATTTGACTAAACCATTTTCTCCGCGTGAGCTGTTGGCCCGCGTCGCCGCGGTCATGCGACGTATTCGCCCTGCTCTCGCCGGTGAAGCGATCGAAGTAGGTGACATCCAGCTCGATCCGGTCGCGCATAAGGTTCAACGGCGCGGCAATTCACTGCAGTTGGGGCCGACCGAGTACCGACTGCTCAAATTCTTCATGGAGAGCCCGGGTCGGGTTTTCAGCCGTGGGCAATTGCTCGATGGTGTCTGGAGCACGGATAGCGATATCGAATTGCGCACAGTCGATGTTCATATTCGGCGCCTTCGCAAAGCCATTACGGTGGCTGGTGCGAAAGACCCGATCCGCACGGTTCGATCTGCAGGCTACGCGTTGGAAGTGGCGTGATAGCTTAATGAAAATCGCGCGATTTCGGGATGATCCGATGATTGCGTGGATGCCCAGTTGAATTGGGCAATTCGTCGATAATATCACGCACTCTTAGCCCCTTTTTCGCACGTCGATCTTCACTGGTTGCTGTCGACATAGTTCGCCCTTGTGGCAAAGACCCATCCGGCGGCGGAGAAGTGACATGGTCTGCCCGCGCGGTCGGCGCGTGGAGCATATCATCGGAAAGGTTATAGAGGTGATCGGTAGCATCGTTCAAATGCTGCGCGATCACATGGATAACCTCGTCATCATATTCGACCCTGCCACGCACTTCGATAAGCCGCGCGCTCATAATCACCCGCCGCTGTTTCGCCATGAGATCAGGCCAGACAACTAGATTGGCGACCCCGGTTTCGTCTTCCAGCGTGATGAAGCACACACCCTTGGCTGAACCAGGACGCTGGCGGATCAGAACCACCCCTGCGACATGAACTATAGAGCGGTATTTGCGGTCTCTCAGATCGCAAGCACGCACAAAACCACGGTCGGCAAGGCTCGGGCGCAGGAACACCATAGGATGCGCTTTAAGGCTGAGCCGCGTGGTCTGATAATCTGTGACCACTTCTTCTGAAAGCGGCATAGTGGGCAGCTTGGTAACAGCACGCTCCGCGCCTTCATCGCGCTGCGCTGCGGCTTTGAAAAGCGGCAAATCAGGCGCCGCAATCAAGCTGCGCGCATCCCATAAGGCCTGCCGCCGCGAAACCTGTAGCGATGTGAAGGCATCTGCACTGGCAAGCCGCTCTATATGCGCAGGAGACAGCCCCGCCCGGTCACGCAGCTCGGCGACATCGCGAAAGGTCCCGCCCGCTTCGCGCTCTTCGATCACTTGTGCAGCGATATGTTCTGGCAGTCCGTCGATCTGCCTGAGGCCAAGGCGCAGCGCAATTTCTGCTCGCTCACGCTCGTGACCTAGCCACCCTCGTCCTCCACCCTTCCACCCGGAGGCTACCGGGTGATCATCTGGGTGGAGGGGTGTAGGGAGGCTACGGTTCTTCGATAAAGGCTCCGCTGCACACTCCTCCAATGTGCAATCCCACATCGACCCGTTCACATCGGCGGGCAGCACTTTGACCCCATGCTCCCTTGCATCGCGCACAATCTGCGCCGGGGCATAGAAACCCATGGGCTGCGAATTCAAAAGCGCTGCTGCAAAGGCTGCGGGGAAATGGCATTTCAGCCAACTTGAAACATAGACCAGATGCGCGAAACTCGCTGCGTGGCTTTCGGGAAAGCCGTATTCGCCAAACCCCTTGATCTGATTGAAACAGCGTACCGCAAAATCGGGATCATAGCCGCGCTCAACCATCCGACCGACCATCATATCCTCAAGCTCATGCACCATCCCGCGCGAACGGAAGGTTGCCATCGCCTTGCGCAACCGATTGGCTTCGAGCGATGAAAATTTCGCTGCATCCAAAGCGATTTTCATGGCTTGCTCTTGAAAAATCGGCACGCCGAGCGTCCGTTCTAAAATGCTGGAAAGCTCATCAGGGGGACCATGCTCAGGTGACGGCGCAGGGATTGCGACCTGTTCAACCCCACGCCGCCGTTTGAGGTAAGGGTGCACCATATCGCCTTGGATTGGACCGGGGCGGACAATCGCAACCTGAATGACAAGATCGTAAAACTCGCGTGGGCGAAGGCGCGGCAGCATGTTCATCTGCGCGCGGCTCTCGACCTGAAACACGCCGAGCGAATCCCCCTTGCGCAGCATCGCATAGGTTTCCGGGTCTTCGCGCGGGACCGTAGCGAGTGTCAGCGCACGGTCGTGATGCGCTTCGAGTAGGTCGAGGCATTTCTTGATGCAAGTCAGCATCCCCAACGCCAGCACATCGACTTTGAGGATGCCGAGCGCTTCGATATCGTCCTTGTCCCACTCGATAAAAGAGCGCTCCGGCATTGCGCCATTGCCAATCGGTACTGTCTCGGTCAGCGGGCCTTGCGTGAGGATAAAGCCGCCGACATGCTGTGAAAGGTGACGCGGCATCCCGATCATCTGTTCGGTTAGTTTGAGCACACGTTTGAGGTGTGGATCGGACAAATCCATGCCAATCTCTTCTACATGCGCTTCGCCGATTTCGCGGCCCATCCCACCCCACACCGTGCGGGCCAGCGCGCTTGTCACATCCTGCGATAGCCCCATCGCTCTGCCCACTTCGCGGATCGCCATGCGCGGGCGGTAATGGATCACCGTCGCGGTCAGCCCAGCGCGGTGACGACCATATTTGCGATAGAGATACTGATCACCTCTTCGCGCCGCTCATGCTCAAAATCGACGTCGATATCCGGCGGCTCTTTGCGTTCTTCGGAAATGAAACGGTCGAAGAGCAGCTGATGTTTCGCCGGGTCAACGCTGGTGATTTCCAAGCAATAACAGACCGCGGAATTGGCTGCGGACCCCCTGCCCTGACACAGGATCGGCGGGTCAACGCTGCGCGCAAAATCGACGATGCCCTTAATCGTGAGGAAATAGCGAGCAAGGTCGAGCTTCCCTATCAACGCAAGTTCGCGCTCTAACGTCTCGCGCACTGCTTCTGGGACACCTTCGGGATAGCGCTCGGCTGCGCCCTTCCACGTCTCCGCCGTGAGGTATTCCTGCGGAGACATATCATCGGGATAAATGTCTTCGGGATATTCGTAAGCC
>CAZOLE010000225.1:0-3735 GCA_964580445.1 uncultured Porphyrobacter sp. | reverse complement strand
CGTTGCTGTTCACCGCCAGAAAGCTGGCTGGGCCGGTGCGTCAGCCGGTGACCAAGACCCAAACTAGTGAGCAGGCTTTCGGAGCGTTCCAGCGCTTCAATTCGCCCCGTTCCCGCGATCATTTGAGGCATCACGACATTCTCGCGCGCATCAAAATCCGGCAGCAAATGGTGGAATTGATAGACAAAGCCCAAATGCTCGCGCCGAAGCCGTGTGCGCGCATCGGTTGGCATC
This sequence comes from uncultured Porphyrobacter sp., assembly GCA_964580445.1. GTDB lineage: Bacteria > Pseudomonadota > Alphaproteobacteria > Sphingomonadales > Sphingomonadaceae > Erythrobacter. The sequence goes on along the minus strand of CAZOLE010000225.1, from coordinate 3,501 downwards.
TTCTCTGCGCGTTCTCCGGCGATTTGGATTGATCCACCAAACCCCCCTTCGAGCAATCCAACCGCTTGAAGCATCGTCGACTTGCCAGACCCAGAAGGGCCAAGCAGCGCGACAATCTCGCCCGGCATAATGTTGAGATCGACCCCGCGCAGCACATCAATGCGCTGCCCACCCTGCTCAAAACTGCGTTCGAGCTTGCTGAGAGAGACAATCGGATCACTCATAGCGCAGCACCTGAACTGGGTCCGTGCTCGACGCTTTCATCGCTGGGTAAAGCGTCGCAAGGAAGCTTAACCCGATGCCCAGCACAACAATTCCGCCAATTTCCCACGGGTCAACCCTTGCAGGCAGCTCAGTCAGAAAACGCACTTGCGGGTCCCAGATTTGCACTCCGGTGGCCCATGCAATCCCGTCAACGATCGGATTGCGGAAATACAGAATGATAAACCCGAGCAGCAAACCGGCCAATGTACCAAGCGCACCGATAGTGGTTCCTGTGGTCACAAATATCTTCAACAAACTGCGCCGCGTCGCGCCCATGGTTCGCATAATCGCAATGTCCCGCGTTTTGGCTCGCACCAACATCACAAGGCTCGAAAGAATATTAAAAGACGCTACGATCACCATGAAACTTAGGACAAAGGCCATCGCCACGCGTTCAACCTCCAACGCCTCAAACAAGGTCGAGTTGATCGTCTTCCAATCGGCAATCTGCGCACGTCCAACCAAGGATTGCTCAACATCGCTGAGGATTTCGCCGACATCATCAGGGTTTTCCACCTTCACTTCGATCAGGCCTACCGTGTCCCCCAACAACAGAAGCGTTTGCGCATCCTGCATCGGCATAATCACGAAGGTTTCGTCAAAATCATACAGGCCAATCTCAAAGATCGTCGCGACCTCATAAGGAACTTGCCGGATTTGCGTGCCAAAGGGTGTTGAACGACCTTGTGGGTTGATGATCGTAATCGTGTCGCCCACTCGCGCACCGATGTTCTGCGCAAGCCGCGCACCAATCGCCACCCTTTGCGCTCCGGGTTGGACCTGCGACACATTGCCCATCAACACCTTGTCGCCAAGCTCGTTGATATCCTCTTGGGTGTTCCCACGCACAAAGATCGGCACCACCCGGCCATTAAAGCTTGCAAGCAGCGCCTGTTCGATCAGCGGCGAAGCTTCGGTCACGCCTTCGGTTTCGCGAACCTGTTCCAGCACGCCTTCCCAATTGTCGAGCTTGCCGCCGAAACCCTGAACTATCGCATGGCCATTGAGCCCCGCGAACTTGTCGAGCATTTCGCTGCGGAAGCCGCCCATCACGCTCATCACGAGAACGAGCATCGCCACAGACAGCATCACAACGAACACAGAAATGCCCGCAACCAGCGCAATGAAAGCCTCCCCCTTGCCAGGCAAGAGGTAGCGGCGCGCTATCATTCGTTCGAAAGGTGTAAGCATAGAGGTCGCAGAAGGGCCTGACGTCAGTAACCTGAATGCGGGCTTTAGGAGGCTTGCTCGCCCCTCGCAATGCACCCAAACACTGTGATTGTGAGTAACATTGCTGAGGCATCAGAGCCACATAGTGAGCCGCAGTGCGAGCACTGTCCCAAAATCTCGCGAAAAACCTTGTAAGCTCTCTTGTAATTAAACCGTAACACCGTCATTGACGCGGGCTTCGGGACGGTGCTGCAAAGCGGGAAAAAATGGCGATGTCAAAGACTGCTTACGAAACCCATTTCGGCAATCTTACACACCCGTTACTCAATCAATTTGGCGATAAGCTGCGCGAAGAGTGCGGCATTTTCGGCGCGATTAACGCTGCCGACGCATCCGCAGCTACAGCGTTGGGCCTGCACGCCTTGCAGCATCGCGGGCAAGAAGCGGTCGGCATCACCAGCTTTGATGGCAAAGAATTCTATTCGCGGCGCGGCCAAGGCCACGTCGCTGAGAACTTTTCATCGCAAGAAGCGATTGACGAATTGCCCGGCAATATGGCGTCGGGCCACGTGCGCTATTCGACGACAGGAGGCGCAGGCCTTCGCAATGTTCAGCCGCTCTACGCAGAGCTTGCGAGCGGCGGTTTTGCGGTCGCGCACAATGGCAATATTTCCAACGCACGGGCGCTGCGTGCTGACTTGGTCCAGAAAGGTTCGATCTTTCAATCGACGTCGGACACCGAAGTCATCATCCACTTGGTGGCGACCTCGCGCTATCCCACAATTGCGGATCGCTTGATCGACGCTCTGCGATTGGTCGAAGGGGCCTATTCGTTGATCGTGACCACGCCTGACGGGATGATCGCGTGCCGCGACCCATTGGGTATCCGTCCGCTTGTGATGGGCAAGATGGGCGATGCGGTATTGTTCGCAAGCGAAAGTGTCGCGTTTGATGTTGTCGGGGCAGAGATGATCCGCGAAGTTGAACCGGGCGAGCTTTTGCAAGTAGGCTTTGATGGTGAGATCAAAAGCCTACACCCGTTTGGCCAAACCGCACCGCGCCCCTGCATCTTTGAGCATGTCTACTTCAGTCGCCCGGACAGCTACTTTGCCGGACAGAGCGTCTATGAAGCGCGCAAAGCAATTGGCGCTGAATTGGCTCGGGAAACGCCCTGCGACGCCGACTTGATCGTGCCTGTGCCCGATAGCGGCGTTCCAGCAGCGATTGGCTATGCGCAGCAATCAGGCCTGCCTTTTGAGTTGGGCATTATCCGTTCGCACTATGTCGGACGCACATTCATTCAGCCGTCCGACAGCGCGCGTCACGCAGGCGTAAAACGCAAGCACAATGCCAATCGCGAACTTGTCGCTGGGAAGCGGATTGTCCTGATCGACGATTCCATCGTGCGCGGCACCACCAGCATGAAGATTGTCGAAATGATGCGCGAAGCAGGCGCTAGCGAAGTGCATTTCCGCGTCGCCAGCCCGCCGACCGTGAACAGCTGTTATTACGGTGTCGATACGCCTGAACGCTCCAAACTGCTTGCCGCGCGGATGGACTTGGAACCGATGCGTGAACACATCAAAGCCGACAGCCTCGCCTTTATCTCGATTGACGGGCTTTACCGAGCTGTAGGCGAGGAAGCTCGCAAGAACGACAAGCCCCAATTTTGCGACGCGTGCTTCACTGGCGATTACCCGACATCGCTGACAGATATTGCAATGAGTAAACAAGAAGCCGCACAACTCTCTTTCGCCGATCCCAAGGCAGCTTAGACAATGAGCGATCCAAAACCGCTTGAAGGGCGCACCGCGCTTTTGACCGGTGCGAGCCAAGGAATTGGCGCTGCGACTGCGGTTGCGCTCGCAGAGGCAGGCGCACATGTCATTCTCGTCGCGCGCAAAGTCAAAGCTCTCGAAGCGGTTGAAGACCAAATCCACGCCGCTGGCGGCACATCGACAATTGCCCCGATTGACCTCACCGAAGCCGATGGGATTGCGCGCCTAGCAAGCGCGATTGCGGGCCGTTGGGAAGCGCTCGATATTCTGTGCATAGCCGCTGCTTACC
>CAZOLE010000224.1:0-3789 GCA_964580445.1 uncultured Porphyrobacter sp. | reverse complement strand
GGTCTAGAAAATACGATTGCCCTAATTATCGCGCTTTGCGGGTTAGCTGGCATATTGGCCTGCACCCTATGGATAGCGACCCGCGCTGGCATTTTAATCGCCATTGCTGCTTTGGTCATGCGGGTTGTTGGCCTGTTTATCGCTGGGGCACGGCTTTTCGCAGCCTTCGCAGCGATTGGCTTTGTGGTTGCATGGCTTGACCTTTATCCATTCGTCTTCGCAACCATCGCAGGCTCAGCCGCCGCCATTGCGCCGGGTGGCTTGGGGATCAGCGAAGCTGCAGCAGCGGCGTTGGCCCTGCTTTCAAACATTCCTCCCGAAGCCGCTTTCCTGGCGGTCGGCCTTAACCGCTTGATCGGATTTGCAGTAAGCGGAATAGCGACCGGGATCATCACTTTCACCTCCTCTTCTGATAGAGCACAAGCATGAGCAAGAACCTCGTTTTTATCGCTTCTGGCGGACGCACCGGCACCAATTTCTTTGGTGATCAGCTGCGCGGATGCATCGACAATTGTTGGTCAGAGCATGAACCAGACATGTTCGCTGGGATCTCTGAACTCACTGCCGAGCGTATTCGTCGCTTTGGCTTAAAACACATGATCATCGATCGCGCGATCGGCAAAACCGGACTGCGCATTCTTGGCACGAAGTATATGCTTGGACAGATGTCGTTTGACGATTGCGCGCACCAATTGCGCAGCGAACGCGCGAAATATCATGCGGATCTTCCACAAGATTTGATCGTCGAAAGTTATTGCCGCTGGTGGATGTTTGCTGGCGAGGTACAAACCATCTTCCCCGGTTCCAAAACCGTCGCGGTCGTTCGCGATCCGCGCACTTGGATTGCATCGTGGCAATCGCACCACCCGCGCATGGGCTATGTTCCATGGTCACACCACTTTCCGCCCGGCCCGTTGACCCCAGCAAAAATGGGCGACGAGAAAAATGCGGCACGCTGGGAGGAGATGGGGCCGGTTGGAAGGCTTGCATGGCATTGGAATGTCATCAACACCAAGCTTGTCGATGCAGCAAAAACTGACAATTCAACCCGGCTCTATCGTTTCGAAGACCTGTTTGGCGGCGATGCAGCGGTGCTTAGCGACCTTGCCGACTATTGCGCGAATTTCTCAGACCGCAGCTATGAGGTGCAGAGCATCGCACCACTCCACAAGCCTAAGAAAAACGCCAGCCAAGCTCAAGCCGAAGATTGGAAGCGCTGGAGCGACGCCGAAAAAGCGATTGTGAACGAGATTTGCGGACCAACTATGGAACGCTGCGGATACGAACCGCTTCCCGTAGGAACCAAAATCGCGGCCTAATCGCTAAGCCGCTCGATCAAGGCTGCAACGCCTGCATCCGGGCTAAGCTCGACAAGCGAGGCGGCGGGCAGAGGCAACAGCGCAGAACTATGTGACAAGGCCTCAGCCACAGCTTGCGCAAGCGCCAAGGGTTCGTCGGCGGACACCGTACGCAATGTATCAGGGAAGCTCTCTGCCAAACCATCGACTGCCGGGCTTGCGCGGGTGATGACAGGCTTGCCAACAGCCAGTTGCTGAAAGAGTTTGTTCGGGATCACCCTTGCGGCTTTATCCGATGCTCCGAACACGCCCAGACATAAGGTGGCTCGTGCGATCACCGCAGGCAATCGCTCATAATCAACCCATTCGATCCATTCGACCGGACTTTTCGCGGGATCTGCGGTTATCTTACGCATCACCGGCTCTAACTGCCCTCGCCCTATCATCACCCAGCGCGCAGGCGGTCCATCATAGGCCTTTGCTGCGTCTAAGATCGTGGGAACACCGTGCAGCGGGATAAGCTGGCCGTAAAACAGGATAATCGGCGTGTCGGTTACTGGACCCAAAATATCTTCGACACGATCTTGTTCGGCTTCAGGGGAGAAATGCTCTTCAGCTCCCACAAGAACAGTCGAAAAATTCTCAATTGGCAGATCAAACTCACGCGCAAAGTACTCGCCGTGGCTATCCGTATCGACAAGGATCAGGTCAGCGAGCCTCAAAGCGGTTGCCTCGAACCAATGGATCAGCCGTGCTCGCAAACCCTCAGGTTCCAAAAAACCGCGATCCATCACAATCGTATCGTAGACCGGAAGAAACGCGTCCAAGACGACCTTTCGCCGCATAAGCCGCGCCAGAGGCCCGATCAGTATGATCTCCACCACACCGGGATACGGCAGTAAGATTACCGCACCTTTCGGACTGCGCCAGAGGCGGAAAAGCGCACGGGGATAACCTAGTATCAACCTCAGCAGAATTTTGAAGAAAGCCCATTTTGACGGGACATTGGTCTGCGCAACCCGCTCCCATCCCTTTATCAATATCTCATTTTCGAGCGCGCCGGCGCGCCGCAGTGCATCCAGCAACAGCCGCACCCGTGGCTTGCGCGTATCATATGCGCCAAAAGCGATCATGCGTAAGCTCATATATTACAGGAATAGGCTTAGTTCGACGCCGCGACCAGTTGCGCCGGGCGTATAATCCCCCTTGTTGTAAACCAGAGAATTGTCTTAGCACCCGGTGAGTAGTTTCGCGTAGGGAGGCGTTGCACTTCACCCGAGCCAAATCTTCCCACGCGTATAAATTTTGATCTGCGCGCCCTTAGGGAAAAAATAAGGTTTCCCGCATATTCACCATTCTCCGAGATATAGTGTTCGCCACGAGGCGGGCATGTAAATTTGAATGAGACGCCTTGGGGGCCAAGTAGAATGAGCGCATTTGGGAAAAGAGGCGGTGCAGGCGGAATGAAGCCAAACCGACCCGCTTTTGGTGTAGCGCGACCTATGCAAGGTGGCGAAGGCCAAGGTGATGAAGCTCAAGGTGGGGCGCAGTTCCCGCCGATTCCAGACGAAGGGGCGAGCGCGAAACCGCAAAGCCCGTCTGCAACCGCTAATCTCAATCAATCCTCCGGAAACGCGACTTCGGAAGCGATGGATCGCCTGGCTGAGCGCGCCAATGCAATCAACGAAGCTGCATCAGAAACTGGCGGTTTCGAAGCAAGCGTTCACAAAATCAAAGAGCAAGTGCTTCCGCGCTTGCTGGAGCGCGTCGACCCTGAGGCTGCTGCAACGCTGACTAAGGAAGAACTGTCGGAAGAGTTCCGTCCGATCATCCTTGAAGTTCTTGCCGAGCTCAAAGTCACACTGAACCGACGCGAGCAATTTGCGCTTGAGAAGGTTCTGATCGACGAGCTTTTGGGCTTTGGTCCATTGGAAGAGCTGCTCGGCGATCCTGATGTTTCTGATATTATGGTCAATGGACCGGATCAGACTTACATCGAGAAAAAGGGTAAGCTAACCCTCGCCCCGATCCGGTTCCGCGACGAACAACATCTGTTCCAAATCGCTCAGCGGATTGTGAACCAAGTTGGCCGCCGTGTCGACCAAACCACACCGCTCGCTGACGCCCGTTTGAAAGACGGTTCGCGTGTGAACGTGATTGTGCCACCGCTATCTTTGCGCGGCACTGCAATCTCGATTCGTAAATTCTCTGAGAAGCCAATCACCTTGGACATGCTCAAAGAATTTGGTTCAATGTCCGACAAGATGTGCACCGCGCTGAAAATCGCGGGTGCCAGCCGGATGAACATCGTTATTTCTGGCGGTACGGGTTCGGGTAAAACCACAATGCTCAACGCCCTGTCGAAAATGATCGACCCGGGTGAGCGCGTTCTCACGATTGAGGATGCCGCCGAGCTTCGTCTGCAACAGCCGCACTGGCTTCCGCTTGAGACGCGTCCACCAAACCTTGAAGGTCAAGGCGCTATTACCAT
>CAZOLE010000223.1:0-3794 GCA_964580445.1 uncultured Porphyrobacter sp. | reverse complement strand
CCTCTGATGATCGTAGCTGGAACGTGGAGCGCGCATGCGATCCTCGCAGCGATCTGGATATTCGCGGCGATTGGCGTGGGCTTCAAAATGTTGGCAAGCGACTTTGCCGGGCGTTGGTCACTGATATCCTATCTTGGGATGGGGTGGTTCGGCCTGTTTGCACTGCCAGACTTTTGGAACGGCCTACCCGGCTTCTCCACCGCCGCCATCGGAGCAGGTGGACTATTCTACACCCTTGGAACGCTGTTTTACCGTAAAAAAGGAATGCGCTTTCGCTATCCGATTTGGCATTTGTTCGGGACTTTAGGTGGAAGCTCGTTCTTCGCTGCGATCTGGGTCGCAATTGGGGGGTGAGAGATTTAACCCACCACACTCACAAAGCTATCAATCACGCGCTTAGTCCCGTGATTTTCAAACTCGATCTCAAGCTTATTGCCTTCCTGATCGACTACGCAGCCGACGCCGAACTTGGCGTGCTCCACCATCGCGCCGATGATAATGTCAGAGCGCGGTTTGGCGGCAAAGCTTGCGGCGCTGCGGCCCGGTTCTGCGACGCGGCGCTGCTTCGTTTCATAGCCTGAGGAAAGCGCGCGTTGCCAGCCGGGTCCGCGCCCTTCTGAACGACTGGGTTTCGAGCGTGCGACATGCGCAAACGGGTCTTCGCTTTCTGACCAATTGGCTTGCCATAGTGACGCACCGCCGGTCAGCGTCGTTTCCTGATCGATGTGCTCTTCGGGTAAGTCCTCGATAAAGCGCGAGGGGATCGAGCTGATCCATTGCCCGTAGATGCGACGGTTGGCCGCGTGCAGGATGATGCAGCGCCGCCGCGCACGGGTGATCGCGACATAGGCAAGGCGGCGTTCTTCTTCGAGGCTGGCCAATCCGCCTTCGTCCATCGCGCGCTGTGACGGGAACACGCCTTCTTCCCAACCAACACAGAACACATGGTCGAATTCCAGGCCCTTGGCTGCATGGATCGTCATGATTGTGATGGTGTCTTCGTCATCGCCCCGGTCATTGTCCATGACCAGACTGACATGTTCGAGGAAGTCGCCAAGCGTCTCATACTCTTCCATCGCGCGAGCGAGTTCGGAGAGGTTTTCGGCGCGACCCGCGCTTTCCGGAGAACGATCATCCGCCAACATATCGTTGTAGCCAGACTCATCCAGCACCAGCCGCAAGAGGTCCGATGGCGTTGTTTCGTCAGCGGCCTCGCGCCAGCTCAGGAATTGGCGAAGCAGCCCGCCAATTGTGTTGGCCGCGCGTTTGGGCAGCTCGTCACTATCGGCCAGTTCCAGCGATGCGGCGGCCAGCGGCATCTGGGTGCGGCGCGCGTGCTGGTGCATTTTCTCCAGTGTCTTTGCGCCAAGCCCGCGCTTCGGCTGATTATAGATGCGCTCAAAGGCAAGATCGTCCTGCGGCTGCGCAATAACTCGCAGATAGGCGAGGGCGTCGCGAATTTCGGCGCGCTCGTAAAAGCGAAAGCCGCCGATAATCCTATAGTTTACGCCTATCTGGATAAAGCGATCTTCAAACTCGCGGGTCTGGTATTGCGCGCGAACGAGGATCGCGACCTTATCCAAAGGCGCGCCTTCGCCTTCGAGGCGTTCAATTTCTTCGCCAACGCGCCGCGCTTCTTCGGGGGCGTCCCAAACGCCGATTACGCGGACCTTGTCGCCGCCATTGGCATCGGTCCAAAGCGTTTTGTCGTGCCGTTCGGAGTTCGCGCGGATCAACCCGGAGGCCGCGCCCAGAATATGCGGGGTTGAGCGATAATTTTGCTCAAGCCGGATCACATGCGCGCCGGGAAAGTCCTTTTCAAACCGCAGGATATTGGCGACTTCGGCGCCGCGCCACGAATAAATCGACTGATCATCATCACCCACTACGCAGATGTTTTTGTGACTTTGTGCAAGCAGCCGAAGCCATAGATATTGGACCGCGTTGGTGTCCTGATACTCGTCGACGAGAATGTACTTATAGCGCTGCTGATAATCGCTCAGCACGTCGGTGTGCTTGCGAAAAATGTTGAGCATATGCAGCATCAGGTCGCCGAAATCGCAAGCGTTCAGCGCTTTCAAACGGTCCTGATACAGCTGATAAAATTCGCGCCCACGCCCATTCGCGTAAGCCTCGCTTTCGGCGGCATCCAGATCACCGGGGTTTAGCCCGCGATTCTTCCAACGGTCGATCAACCCGGCAAGCTGGCGCGCGGGCCAGCGCTTTTCATCCAGATCATTGTCATTGATGATCTGTTTTAACAGTCGCAGCTGATCATCGGTGTCGATGATGGTGTAGTTCGATTGCAGATCAACCAGCTCAGCGTGGCGGCGCAGCATCTTTGCGCAGATTGAGTGGAACGTACCAAGCCATGGGATACCTTCGCTATCGACCCCAAGATGCCCAGCGACCCGTTCTCGCATTTCGCGCGCGGCCTTGTTCGTGAACGTCACACACAGGATCTGGCTTGGCCAAGCGCGCCGCGTGGCCACCAAATGCGCCAGTCGCGAGGTGAGCGCTGCGGTCTTCCCGGTGCCTGCGCCCGCGAGCATCAAAACCGGGCCTTCCGTTGTCAGCACCGCTTCACGTTGAGGCGCGTTCAGCCGCTCCGCATAAGCAGGAACAGAGCCTTCATTTGGGCCATCAGGCGCGCCGGAACTGGCGGGAAGGGGGAGTGAGTTAGACATTGATATATGAGAACAAGTATAGAACAAAAATCAGAAAGGCAATGTCGCATATCCAACAGCGATGCGCACCCCGTCGTCCGCTCTCGTCCCCCACAATTGCACGCCTTTTTCGACTGAGCCTGCTTTCGAAACACGTCTCGCCAAACCGTGCTGAGATCAGGTCGCAGGTCGCGCGCGCCTCTGGGCAAGACCAATTTCCCGGGTCATAGAGGCTGCGTCTGACTGAAGGGAAATCGCGGACAGGCCGCCAGACAAAGGCGATATTTGCGTTCGTTGACGCTTGGGAGAAACCGCAAACGGAGAAACCCATGCGAATTTTATCAAAGCTATGTTTTGGCGCGAGTCTTGTCGCGCTGATTGTAACCGCCCCGACCGCGCTTGCTGCGCAGGATGAAATGCCAGGTGAAGCGGTGGAATTGACCGCAGAGCAACAAGCGATGTTCGACAATTGGCCCCCGGATAAGCAGTTTGCTTACTCCTCATGGCCAAGTGCGACGAAGAACTATTATTGGTCGCTATCAAGCACGAGGCAAAAGTTGTTCTGGAGGCTCAGCGATGAAGACAAGATCGCCGTGACCGCCATGACTGGTCCAGAGCGCGACGCGGCTTGGAAATCCATCGAGGAGAGCGCGCAAAAGCCTAAGGCTGAGCCACCTGCCGATGGGCCGGGCGATGCACCACCTGTCAAGTAGCCACTAAGAGAACTACCGGAACAACCTCGCTATCGCGTTGGGTGGTCACGCGAGCGAGGTAGCCGGGTCGGCTTAGGTATCTTCTGGGGTGTCCTTTGGGTCGCTACTAAGGCGCAAAAGCGTCAGCTTACCTTTGCCGATCCGGCGTTCGGTGTCGATGTCGAGGCCTTCAACAGCGACATCCTCTTTCGCGCCGGTTTCAACCGCTACCCATGTCGCCGGCCCGATCCACTCCAGCCTAAGCAGACGGTCAAGCGCAACTGCGCCTGCGCCCGTGTGATAGGGTGGGTCGAGCAGCATCAGGTCATATGGCTTTTTCGCTGGGCGAAGGTGCATGACCGATGCTGTTTCTAAAGCGCAGCGGCGCTGCGCACCAAGTGTACCGACATTTGCACGGATCGTATCGCAGGCTGCG
>CAZOLE010000222.1:0-3846 GCA_964580445.1 uncultured Porphyrobacter sp. | reverse complement strand
AGGCCGGCATCTTGTTGATGGCGGTCACCGGCGGCGCATTTGCCGATGTCGCGGTCAAGGGCTCAGAAGCCGCCGCGCCGATTGTTGTCGAAGCTGTGCGCAATGCCGGGATCACTGGTGCAACAGCTATCCTTCGCGGTGGGCCAACGGCGGCGCGCGATTTTCTGCAGGGGCAAATGGGTGATGGACTGGTTCAGGTGATGGTGCCTGAACTAGGTCAAGCGATCCGAATCGCGAATGAGCCGCTAGTCGGTCAGCTCATTTCTTCCCTTACGGGCGTTGATGCAGGGGGCATCGCCAGCCGCATGGCGGGCAGTGTTAACGACGCCATATGGCGAGAAATTGGCATCGAAGAGCAAGCTATTCGCGCTGATCCGCAATCCACGGGTGATCCTCTTTTGATCGGCACACTCGCGGTTGGCAGCGCGCTTTAGAAACGCGCTGTCACACCAAGATTTGCGACATGGTCGATCCGGTCGTCGCCGGTGCGGAACACATATTGGTTGAGATAGCCCGGTGTGAAGGTGAAGCCTTCGCCTAAGGGGAAGCTTACGCCGACAAAATTGCGCCAAAGGCCCACCCCATCGCGTTGCAGCGGGGTTTCGTTGAGCGCAATAAATGGCTCTGTGTAGACCACCAGATTGTTTGCATCGCTGATCGGTGCGCGCAATTGCACTTGGTTGCGATAGCGCAGCGCCACCTCGTTATCTTCCTCAAATATGCGCTGTTCCAGGCGGTTGCGCGACGTGACTTTCAATCCGTTGCCATTGTCGAGCAGCGTGACATTTACCTCTTGATAGAGGCGGTGCTCGTTCACTTCGACCGGGCCAACGGGGTCGGTCAGGATGTAGGCGTAACCCCCGCCAACATTTAGATCATCATTGATGCGATAGCCAACGAAGGACCGAAGCAGCAGCTGTCCCAGCCGGTCGGCGTCATTAGTGAAGCGCTCCTGCGCTTCGACACGTGCATACCATTCGCCATCTTCATCCAGATCGACAAAGATGAATTGGCCACCCCAGATGTTAAAATCCTCGTCCTGAGCAATGGCCGGAGCAGCGAAAAGGGCGGCGAGGAATGAAAGGACGAAAGAGTAGGTACGCATGAATTGGTTTCCATGAGGATTAGAGGGTTTGTTCGGATCACTCCTTGTCTCTCATAATCATCGGCGCGCGAGCCGGTTCCCGTATTCACACTTATCAAGCGCATAGCTGGCATCGCGCGGGGGGCTGTGCCACCAGAACAATCAAGCGAATCGCAACCATATTAAGGAGCGCCACGAGCCATGAAATTCTTCGCCGACACTGCCGAGATTGATGAGATCAAGGATTTGGCCGCAACCGGCCTGTTGGACGGGGTTACGACCAATCCTTCGCTGATTGCCAAGTCAGGCCGCGATTTCATGGAAGTGACGAAGGAAATCTGCGCTCTCACCGATGGCCCGGTCAGCGCAGAAGTCGTTGCGCTCGATCATGCGACGATGATGAAAGAAGCCGAAGTGCTGCGCAAAATTGCAGACAATGTCTGCATCAAAGTGCCGCTGACCGTGGATGGCCTTAAGACCTGCAAGGCGCTCACCGAAGATGGCACTATGGTCAATGTCACCTTGTGCTTTTCCGCTAATCAGGCGCTTCTCGCAGCAAAGGCTGGGGCGACCTTTATCTCTCCCTTCGTTGGCCGCCACGATGACAATGGCTTTGACGGGATGGACCTCATCTCAGACATCCGTTTGATCTATGACAATTACGGTTTCGACACCGAAATCCTCGTCGCCAGTGTTCGGCATGTCACCCATGTTCTGGAAAGCGCCAAAATTGGCGCTGACGTCATGACCGCGCCGCCCAAAGTGATCCACGCATTGTTTAAGCATGTGCTGACCGACAAAGGTATCGAGGGTTTCCTCGCGGATTGGGCGAAAACTGGTCAAACTATCGGGTAGCCGCCCAAGGGATAAGTCCCTAACTGAGATCCAATGGCTGAAGAATCCCCACTCGATCTGTTCAAGCAGGCATTGACCGGCGCGAGCCGCGCAATTGCGCATGATCCAGAGGTTGAGGTTGCGTGGAGCGCCGATGTACCGGGCGCTGCAGGTAACCGGTTTCGCGTGCCCTTGCCGGGCCGTGATTTGCCAACCGAACAGGTGATCGAAGCGCGCGGCTTCGCTGACAGTTTCGCGCTCAAGCTGCGTCACCATAATGCAGGTTTGCATGCGGCGGGCGCTCCGCCGGAGCCGGTTGCGCGGGCGTGTTATGATGCGATTGAGCAGGTGCGCTATGAGGCATTGGGTGCGAACCGGTTCGACGGGATCAAGAGTAACCTCGACGCAGCGACCGAACTGCGTACCGCGACGGACGGGATTGCGCGCGCGCAAAACTCCTCCGAAGTGCCATTGGAAACTGCGCTTTCGCTGATGCTGCGCGAAGCGCTGACCGGGGAACCCATGCCGGAAAACGCCCGTGTAGGTCTTTCGCTGGTGCGCGACGCGATCGAAGAGACATTGGGCAAGGACTTCTCCGCTCTTGGCGATAGCCTTGAAGATCAAGAGGCCTTCCAGAAACTCACGCTCGACATGCTGCGTGAGCTTGATCTCACACGTCCGATGGATGCGCCCGACGAAGCCGACAATGATGACGGCGAAGACGATGAGGGCGCGGATGACGAGCAATCCGGTGATGAGCAGGAAGACGGTGAGGGCGATCCACAAGGCGCCGAAGTCGCTGGCGACATGGCTGAAGGCGACGGCGAAGGCGATGCCGACAGCGAAATGTCTGCAGAAGATGAAATGCAGGAAGGCGAGCCGGGCGAAGAAGGCGATGCGTCCAACGCGCCCGTGCGTCCAAACCGCCCGCAAGCTGACATTCCCGATGGTCTCAACTACAACGCCTTCACCGAGCGCTTTGATGAAGAGATTGAAGCGCCTGAGCTTTGCGATGCAGAGGAATTGGACCGACTGCGCGCCTATCTCGACAGCCAGCTAACGGGGTTGCAAGGCGTCGTCACGCGGCTCGCCAACCGGTTGCAACGCCGTTTGATGGCGCAGCAAAACCGCAGCTGGGATTTCGATCAGGAAGAAGGCGTTTTGGACGCAGCGCGGCTGTCGCGCGTGGTTGTCTCACCCGGCACGGCTTTGTCATACAAGGTTGAGCGTGATGTCGAATTCAAAGACACAATCGTCACGCTCTTGATCGACAATTCTGGGTCAATGCGCGGTCGCCCGATCTCCATCGCCGCGATCAGCGCCGATATTCTTGCGCGCACCTTGGAGCGCTGCGGCGTGAAGGCGGAAATTCTCGGCTTTACGACCCGCGCGTGGAAGGGCGGGCAATCGCGCGAGGCGTGGTTGGCCGATGGCAAGCCGCAAGGGCCGGGACGCCTCAACGATCTGCGCCATATCATCTACAAACAGGCCGATGAGCCATGGCGGCGCGCGCGGCGCAATCTTGGCCTGATGATGCGCGAAGGTTTGTTGAAAGAGAATATCGACGGCGAAGCGCTGCTTTGGGCGCATTCGCGGCTGGTCTATCGTCCAGAAGAACGCCGCATCCTGATGGTGATTTCAGACGGCGCGCCGGTTGATGACAGCACTCTAAGCGTGAACTCCGCAGGCTATCTCGAAGCGCATTTGCGCGGGGTGATCGATTGGATTGAGAAGGTCTCGCCCATTCAATTGGTCGCGATTGGCATCGGCCATGATGTGACGCGATATTATCGCCGCGCGGTGACAATCATGGATGTCGAGCAGCTTGGCGGCACGATTATGGAGCAGCTTGCCGAGCTGTTTGAGGATGAGAAGGGCGGACGGCGGCGTTAGGGACCGCGTCATTCCGGCGGAGGCCGGATTCGAGA
>CAZOLE010000221.1:0-3882 GCA_964580445.1 uncultured Porphyrobacter sp. | reverse complement strand
TCCTGACCTTCAAAGACTTGGGCTTTCAGGCGGATATCGACTTTTTCTATCTCGCCGAAAACTACTTCTATTTGCGGGATTATCGACCTGATGACTTTCGCCTCGTGAACTTGATTATGGCTGGGTTCGGGATCGCTGGCTTGTTGATGAGCATTGCGGTGTCCGGGTCGGCGCTGACGAAGTTCGGCCTCACTCATTGGCAGAAAAGCGGCGAGATGTCGAAGAACGGGTTTTTTGGCAAGGCGGGCACCGGCTTTATCCTGGGAAAGATGTCGAAGCCGAAGCGCAAGGGCAAATATCTTGTCGCAAAGAAGTTTCCACATGCTCTGATTGTCGCACCTACGGGCCGTGGTAAGACTACGGGTTTCGTGATCCCGAACCTTCTCACATGGGAGGGCTCGGCCGTTGTTCTTGATGTGAAGGGCGAGTGTTTCGAGGCGACTGCGCGGCATCGACGCAAGCAGGGCGACAAGATTTTCCGCTTTGCGCCCACGGATTTTGAGGACCGCCGGACCCATCGTTACAATCCGCTGTTGCGCATTTCCGAGCTGAAGGACGCGGCACAGCAACAAATGGAGTTGCAACTGCTCGCGTCGCTCTTCCTGCAGAACGAGAACGAGCGTGTTCAAGGCCTCTTGAAGGGTGGTATCGACTTGTTCGTTGCCGCCGGTCTGCTGGCATTCGAGCGCAAAAAGCCTTCACTTGGCGAAATATACCGCATCGCGGCGTCGGGCGGGAACAAGCAGAAGGAATATTTGGCGCGTAGTGTCGAGGTTCAGAATGGAGCCGCAAAACTGATCTTTACCCGGCTTGCATCGACTAACAACGAGACGCTGACATCATATGTGTCGCTCTTGATGACCTCGGGCTTGGACCAATGGCAGAACCCAGCCATCGACGCGGCGACGCAGGTGTCAGACTTCGACTTTCGGAGCATCCGAAAGGAGCCGTTCAGTGTTTACCTGATCGTGCAACCGCTCATGGTGGAGCCAATGGCCCCGCTGATCCGACTATTCTTTTCCGATCTTCTGGCGTCGATGCAGGACAAAGAGCCAGGGCCGGACGAGCCGTGGCCGGTCATGATCATGCTCGATGAGTTCAACCGTCTCGGAAAGATGCCCATCGTATCAAAGAGCATCGAGACGCTGCGGTCGTATCGCGGGCACCTTGCCATCGTCACACAAACGATTCCGGCACTTGATGAGATTTATGGGGAGAACACTCGGCGCGCCTTGCAAGGGAACGCAGGGGTGAAGCTCTACCTCACGCCTTCGGATGAGAAGACCGTCGAGGAATTGAGCAAGGCGGTTGGTAAGACTACCAAGAAGGTGGTTACGCGGTCGCGCGCGATTGGCAAGAACCCGTTTGAGGGTCGCAGCCAGTCAGTGAGGACGGAGGAAGTTTCATTGCTTCCGGAGGACGAAGCAAGGCGCTTGCCACTTGAAGAAATCGTTATGGTGATAGACGCGCAGATGCCGATCCGTGCCAAGCGCATTGAGTATTTTAACGATCCGTATTTCAAGGGTATTCATGGCGCGCAATCAGGGGATCTACCCTATCCAGAAAATGAGGTTGCCACATCGGTAGGAGTGGTTGAGGACGAACATGAGGAAGAAGGCGCAAAGGTCGAGGCAGCAGTCGAGACGACCGAACCAGTGCCAGCGTCAGTTCCTGAAACTGCTGCGCCGGGCGCCCCATCGGCGCCGAGACCAGAAGAACCACAAGAGCAGAGTAAACTACCAATCGAGCCCGTTGATCGGCCAACGCCGTCGCGTGAAACCATTCAAATGGCCGTGGCGACCAATCAGCGGGAGATGATACGCCCTTCTAGGAGAAAGAAGGCGAAGGGTGTGCTTGTCGTAGAGGCTGACCAGCAACGTCAAATTGAACTGGAACTTGCGACCCAAACAAAGCTTACCCTAGAGACACCTACGGACGCAGATGTTTCCGATCTCAAGCGAGCCATGGGCGACCTTGAAGACTTCAAGGATAGCTTGCCTGACGGGTCTGACGTTGTGCGGGCAAAGACCGTGACAGCCGTATGAAAGGGTAGGGCGTCCGCGTCAATGTAACGTATGTGGAGGGTGGTCAAACAGGACAACGCTAAATCCCTCTGGGTCAGATGGTGGCACAACCAACAGGAAAGTTTCGTGTGATCCCTCTTTCTCGTAGAGGCATCGGTACTTTCCTTTGCTCTCCCCATCGTCGGTGATTTCATCGTATCGGCAGGTGTAAGCTTTTCCTTCGCTATTCCACTTTGCGAGCCCTGTTTTTGTGACAAGCGCGAGCGGCTTTCCATTGAGCATGATGAGCTTCTGATCAACGACGATCTGTTCCATGTGTATCCGCTTTGTAAAGTGAAAACGGCCCGCGAGGCGGGCCGTCCGTAGATGTTGCGAATGCTATCTGCCGATCCTCTTATTGCGGTCTATCTGCGCCTGATAGTTTGGCGCTTGCCCTGCGTTTGGGTTTGGCTGCGGCTGCGTGTTGGCGGGCTGAGGTTGCATGGGTTGGCCGTAGCCTGCGCGCGTAGGCATTGATTCAACACCCATCATGGCCCTCGCCCTGAGACCGGCGGCTGTGGCCCCTGAAGCATTACCCATGAGGTACGCGTTGCGTGCTTGGCGCGAACCAGCAATGCCTCGACCAAATTCATAGCTGCCACCCAGCCCACCGGTCATTGCAGGCATCATGATGTTGCCGGAGATTGCTCGCACGATGAAGGGTGTCGCCAGAATGAAGCCTTTTGCCATCAATACCATCATAATGAATGGTAGAAGTGCGCCGATATTTGGAGCAGCGGCGGGGTCGCCAAGTTCACCAAGTAGCGATGCTGAAACGCCAGTAATGGTGGAAAATACGCCCGCAATGACAATCGGATACATTGCGAATGATATCACAGCAGTTAGCCAGCGTGTGAAGTAGTCCTTTGTCACCTCGAACAAGGTGAGAAAGATCATGATGGGCGCAAGACCAAGAAGCAGCGCAATCATCAAGCGTGATGCAACCATAATAAATGCAGCTAACGCGCCTAACAACGAAAGAAGGAACACTCCCAGATTTGAGAGGATCGCACCCGCCATCCAGTTTAATTCTTCACCTGCCGCGTTGAGGTAGTTTCCAAAGTCCGCGATCATGGCGTCGAATTGCTCTGCGTAAGTGCCTGATGGACCCGGCGTGCCGCCACCAATAGCCGCGATCAATGAACCGGCGATGCTATCGATTCCGTTGAGGATAGCGGATGATAGAGCGTTAAACTGCGTCCAGTTCTGGGCGAATATCGCTATGAGAATGAATTTGACACCAAGCCAGAATGAGGTGCGACCATCCATGGAGCGATATTGGAAAATCATGTTGATGGCGACAAATAGAAGTACGAGAGTTGCGCCAAGCGTTGTGATAGTCCCAACTGTGGCTGCAACAGCACCAAATTGAGTTTCTGCGGCGTCGTCCAAAAATCCTTGCGCCTCGTCTACGATGTATGAAACGACGCTCACTGTGGCCTCCTAAGTTACCAGTTGCCTTCAGCTTCACAGAGCGGTCTTACCGATCTGCGAACAGCCGTTCCCTGATCTTGAAACTCACGCCTCGTTTCCATCAGCTCAAACTGCTCCAGGTGAAGGTAATTGTCGTTGAAATGCTGAACTGCGCTGTCCCAAGAGGGATACAGCGTGTCGCATTCACAATTTCCGGCTTCAGAAACACGCTCGTATCCATTCAGTCGATAAATCGACTGAATCAATAGGCGCTTGTGGTTTTCGCGGCGATCTATGTTTTGCATCCATTCCGGTTCAGGCGGACGCTCTTGGCAAAATTCGTATTCACGCTCCATCGTTGGCACTAACCCCTGGGCGGACGTGAGCGTTGGGGATATGCCAAGAG
>CAZOLE010000220.1:0-3884 GCA_964580445.1 uncultured Porphyrobacter sp. | reverse complement strand
GCATGGACGGCAGGGATGCGCATCGCCGCAAGAACTGGCTGGCAACCGGCGGTGTTTTAGGCGCGCTGCTTGCCTCATCATGCTGCATTGTTCCTTTGGTCCTCATCAGTCTCGGCGTTTCCGGCGCATGGATCGGAAGCCTAACAGCGCTCGATCCCTACAAGCCGGTCTTTATAGGCATCGCCGTCCTGTTTCTCGCGGGCGGGTTTTGGCAGGTCTATTTCAAGAAGCCTGAACCCTGTGATGACGGCACAATTTGCGCCCGTCCTGAAACATCGCGAATGACGAAGGCGGCACTGTGGATCGCAACCATATTAGTATTGCTGGCGCTCACCATCGATTATTGGGCCCCGCTGTTTTATTGAAAGGAGTAACCCATGAAAAAAATTCTGCTTATCGCGGCTGCTATTGGAGTTTCGGCTCTCGGCGGTCTCGCCGTTGTCGCGCAGTCATCTGGCGACGCGACCGTCCTTACCGCCGCCGAAGCAACGGAAGCGACTGCACAATTCTCCATTGAGAATATGACCTGCGCCACCTGTCCTATTTCCGTACGCAAAGCGATGAAGCGCGTAGACGGGGTTAAATCGGTTGAAATCGATTATGAAGCCAAGACTGCAACTGTTGTTTATGATTCCGCTGTGACAACGCCGACTGATATCGCTGCGGCATCAACAAACGTCGGCTATCCCGCCACCGAGCTGGAAGCCTAAACCGTGCGCTCATTGCTCGGTATCGGGATTATCGGAACCATTGTAGCAGCACTTTGCTGTTTCACGCCCGTTCTTGTCATTTTGCTGGGCACAGTGGGGCTGTCAGCCGTGACGGGTTACCTCGATTATGTCCTGTTTCCGGCGCTCGGATTTTTCGTCCTCCTCACCTTATTCGCTGTCTGGCGTCGCCATCGACGCGAACGCCAACCCTTGAAAGACTAGTATGTCAGAACAATCCTCTTCTAATTATCCATCTCGCTACGACCTTATTGTAATTGGTGCAGGATCGGCTGGCTTTTCTGCGGCCATCACTGCCGCCGAAGAAGGCGCGCGTGTGGCGCTGATCGGTTATGGGACCATCGGCGGGACGTGCGTGAATGTAGGCTGCGTCCCGTCAAAAACCATGATCCGCGCTGCAGAGACGTTGCATGGCGCGCGCGCTGCCAGCCGGTTTCAAGGTATTACTGGTGAAGCCCATATCTCGGACTGGAGCGCGTTAATTGCTGACAAAGATGAGCTCGTCACGACGTTGCGCAACAAGAAATATATCGATCTTTTAAGCGCCTATGAGGCAATCGACTATATCGAAGGCGCAGCGCGCATCACCGACGACGGCGTCATCGTCGGCGACCGGAGCATTAACGCGGAAAAAACCATTATCGCTACTGGTTCGTCGATCTCCGTTCCTCAAATTCCCGGTATTGACGAAACGCCGTATTTGACGAGTACAACTGCGCTGGAATTGCAGCAATTGCCGAAATCCCTGATCGTGGTTGGCGGCGGATACATTGGCTGCGAACTGGCGCAAATGTTCGCGCGTGCTGGAGCCAAAGTAACGATTGTCACTCGCAGTCGCCTAATACCTGAGGCCGAACCGGAAATCTCCGCCGCACTGAGCGAATATTTTGACGCCGAAGGCATCGTGGTTCGTTGTGGATTGAAATATGTCAGCGCTGAAAAATCTGGCGAAGGTGTATCTCTAACAATTTCTGTAGACGGCCAAGAAGAGACATTGAAAGCAGAACACCTTCTGCTGACGACCGGACGCAGTGCCAATACCGGTTCGCTTGGGTTAGAAGAAGTAGGAATCGAAACGCTGCCCAACGGCGGCATTGTCGTTGACGAGAGGATGCGCACGTCCAAACCGGGCTTCTATGCCGCTGGCGATGTTACAGGCCGCGACCAGTTCGTTTACATGGCGGCGTATGGCGCAAAGCTCGCCGCAAAAAATGCGCTCAACAGCAACTCGAATGTCTATGAGAACGCCGCGATGCCGTGGGTTGTATTCTCCGATCCGCAGGTCGCCGGCGCGGGACTGAGCGAGCGCCAGGCCAAAGAGGCGGGTTTCAATGTCAAAACCTCAATAGCTCCTCTCGATCAGGTGCCGCGCGCCCTAGCGGCGCGCGATACGCGTGGTCTGATCAAACTCGTCGCTGACGCCGATTCGGATCGTCTGCTCGGCGCGCAAGTCCTGGCGCCGGAAGGTGCGGACTCGATTCAAACCATCGTGCTGGCGCTTAAATACAACATGACCGCAACGGAACTCGGCGAGATCATCTTTCCTTATCTGACAACCGTCGAGGGATTGAAGCTCGCGGCGCAAGGGTTCGGTAAGGATGTGACTATGCTCTCCTGCTGTGCCGGCTAAATGGGGACAGAAACAACCAGACCCGATATCGCGTGAGTGGCTTAGCATCGCCCGATACTGTTAAAAAACTATTTTGGCTGCGATTTTGAGCTATCCAGTGTCACACTTTGAAATTTTACTCAATAATTTCAATGCGTGATTTTCATCAGCATACGGTGCGCACCTAATCTCCATGAATTTTTCGGAGTTTTTCAACAGAATTGCCCGAAGTAAGCCTCTCAGCCTTCCACAGATATCGCAATCGCATTGATCCATCGAAGGCAGCATAAGCCTTATCGGTTAATTACCGACGAAGCTTACCACTCTTTTGACTTCCTCAATTTTCCTCAGATTTCCTAATCCCGACATCATTGACTGTGGCGGAATGTTGAATAACCAGTCGAATCTACTGGTCCGCCAATGCGACCAGCCAATTTGTCCATAATTCTCTCAAGAAACACTGAAATTTCCATGCTGTTTCCTCAGTAGACGGACGCTGCATTGATTCGCCATGCTTGCCTCATCAGAACTTGTTGAGGAAAGCGAATGTCACCCCAGTCGATACTCTTTGGCCAGATCGTTATCGTTTTGTCGATAATCCTTCTTGGTGTCTGGGGCGCCACCCAATGGGTCGCGATGCAGTTTGCATATGATCCTTACCTCGGCGCACCCTGGTTTGTCTGGAATGACATGGCGGTTTTCTATCCGTGGCGTTTCTTTGAGTGGTGGTATGCGTTTCAAGCCTATAGCCCCGAAATTTTCCGAAGCGGCGCAAGAATTATCTTGTTCGCGACGTTCGGCGCAATTCTTTATGCCGCCCTTGCTTCGGTTTGGCGTGGACGGATTGCCAAGCACCTAACGACCTATGGGTCATCGCGGTGGGCGACGAAGAGAGACCTGAAGAAAAGCGGCCTTTTGAATACGAAAGGCGTTTTCCTTGGTCGTGCGAAAAAGAACTATCTTCGCCACGACGGGCCAGAGCATGTCATGGCGTTTGCACCGACACGTTCAGGTAAAGGCGTCGGTCTCGTTGTACCAACCCTTCTAAGCTGGACCGGAAGTGCGGTCATCCACGATATCAAAGGCGAAAACTGGCAACTGACCGCAGGTTGGCGTTCCAAGTTCTCTCACTGCCTGTTGTTTGATCCTACCAATCCAGCAAGCGCCAAATACAATCCACTTCTGGAAGTTCGCAAGGGCCGCAATGAAGTCCGAGATGTTCAAAACATCGCAGATATTCTGGTCGACCCAGAAGGCGCATTGGAACGCCGTAGCCATTGGGAGAAAACTGGCCACGCACTGCTCGTGGGGGCCATTCTCCATGTTCTCTACGCAGAAGAAGAAAAAACGCTCTCCAGCGTAGCAAGTTTCCTGTCAGACCCCAGCCGTACTTTTGAGCGGACGCTTTGGGTGATGATGTCGACCAATCACCTCGGCGAAGGCACTGAGCCCCGCACTCATCCCGTTGTCGCGCAAGCGGCCCGTGACCTGTTGAACAAATCTGAAAACGAACGGTCAGGCGTTTTGTCAACGGCAATGAGTTTTCT
>CAZOLE010000219.1:0-3899 GCA_964580445.1 uncultured Porphyrobacter sp. | reverse complement strand
AAATTCAGGCGTCAGATCGGTTTGGATGTCTTCGCGCCAACGACTGATGCTCCAGCCATCGCCTGTTTCGATGATCCCATCGCGCAGGCTTTCTACCCGCGTGACTGTGAGAGGGATCAGGTTCGTGAGCTTTCCGGGCGCGAGGTTGTCGGGAATGCAAAAGCTGTCCGTTTTGCTGCCCGAGCGGGGTCCGATCAGCACCGGGCAAGTAAGGTGCGAGAGTTTTTCGACAAAGCCATCCGTTAGGATTGGAAGTGTTGGGACAAACACCGCTTTATAACCTGACAGGTCAGCATCCGCGCTCACTATGTCGATATCTAACCCCGCGCGCCGCAGGGTCGAATACCATTCGAAAGCTAACTCAAGATAGCGGAAGCTTTTCCCCTGTGGCTGTATCCCGCAGACCCATGCCGCTTCGTAAGAGAACACCAGCGCTGCCGGTGCTTTCGCGCAATTCTGCACTCCGATCTGCTTGATAACATCCGCGGCAAAGCGCGCTTCGCCTGCCGCTTCGGCATCGCCGCTGTCGGGCCTGAGTAGACCGGCATGCATTTGCTCTTGCGCAAAGGGGGCCTGTCTCCACCGGAAGTAGCTCGTGAACTCGGCCCCGTGCGCCATCGCTTCGAGTGTCCATAGGGCCACCATTCCTGGCAGTGGTGCAGGGTTGAAACCCGCCCAGTTTACCGGGCCGGGCTGTTGCTCAATGATGCCCCAACGCCCGTTAGAACAGCCACGATAAAGGTCATGGTGGAACGCTGCGATATCGGGATGTCCTTGACGCAGATAGTCGCGCTTTTCCGCGTCTGAGAACCAGAACTGTTCAAGGAAGCCGAGCGGATAGCTGTCCCATGTGGTGACATCCAAGTCGTTGCCGACATCATGATGGTCGAACTCGGAAAAGAACCCCATGAAGTTGTGAGTGATTTCGCGACCCGGTGAAAACTCACGCAATATATCGACTTGCTCGCGGTTAAAACTCACCACTTGTTCTGATGCAAAGCGGCGGTAATCGAGCCAATGCGCGGGGTTCGCCTCGGTCACGGTCAGGTTGGGCGGGTCAACTTCGTCAAAGCTGCAATATTCCATCGACCAAAAAACATTGCCCCATGCGATGTTGAGCGCGGCGATGCTGTCATACCTTTGGGCGAGCCATTCGCGAAAGCTGTGAGCCGCCGCTTCGGAAAAGCTGAGGGCGGTGTCGTGGCATCCATATTCATTATCGGTCTGCCACGCGGTAATCGCTGGGTGTTTGCCGTATCGCTCAGCCACAGCCGCCGTGATCCGTCGACTTTGTGCGCGAAAACCTTGGTGGCTGAAGTCATAGTGCCGCCGCGATCCAAATCCGCGCGGGCGGCCTTGTTCGTCAATAGCGACCATGTCGGGCATTTGATCGACGAGCCATTTGGGCGGGGTTGCGGTTGGCGTGCACAGCATGATCTTGAGGCCCGCATCGGCCAGCGTTTCTATCGCGCGATCAAGCCATGCCCAGTCAAAACGTCCCGGTTCCGGTTCAATCCTGCTCCAAGCGAATTCGCCAACCCGCACCAGCGACAGGCCCATGTCGCGCATGCGCTTTGCGTCATCGCCCCAAATGTCTTCGGGCCAATGCTCAGGGAAGTAACAGCAGCCAAGCTTCAAGCGCGACACCTTTGCAAAAGTTTCGCATTGCCTTATTCTGACTTTCGCAACATCACCAGCCTAGATAGCATTTACACATATAAAAATATCTTTATATGCTATCTTCGATGGTGATCGAGACGATCTTTAAAGCTCTGGCTGACCCCACGCGGTTGCGCATTGCGCGACTGTTGTCGGCGATGGAGCTGGCTGTGGGGGAATTGGCGCAGGTCCTGGGCCAAAGCCAACCGCGGGTCTCGCGTCATGTCGGCATCCTCTGCGATGCGGGATTGGCTGAACGGCGTCGCGAAGGAAGCTGGGTGTTCCTTCGACCGGTGAGTGGCGGCGAAGACCCTGACCCAATTGTGGTTGCAGTCGAACGTTTGCTGGCCACTGCTGAGCGAGAGAACCCCCAATTTGCGCAAATTTGTGAAGACGATCGGCGCAAGCTTGCGGCAATTCGCGATGCTCGCCAAGCATCAGCGGAAGACTACTTTGCGTTTCATGCGAGCGAATGGGATGAACTTCGCGCACTTCATAGTCCAGATGATCTGGTAGAGGAGCGGCTGGTCGAGGCGCTGAGCAATGCCAAGCTTGGAGCTGTTCTCGATATTGGCACGGGTACAGGCCGGATTGCTGAGTTGTTCGCGCAATCCGCCGAGCATGTGGTTGCTCTCGACAAGAGCCTTGAAATGCTCAAAGTGGCGCGTGCCAAGCTTCAACATCTCCCCACCGCGCAGATTGAATTGGTGCAAGGTGACTTCACCGATTTGCCGTTTGCTGCGGCCAGCCATGACACGGTGCTGCTCCATCAAGTGCTGCATTTTGCGCAAGACCCCGCCCTGCCACTCGCCGAAGCGGCGCGGGTAACGCGGCCCGGTGGTCGCATTGCGATTGTCGATTTCGCCGCGCATGATCGCGAGGAATTGCGCAGTCGGCATCAACATGCGCGCCTTGGCTTTTCCGATCATCAAATGCGCGACCTTTTGCGAGCCGCTGGCTTTACCGCCCGCGCGCCCATCAACCTTGATGAAGGCGAGCTTGTCGTGAAAATTTGGATCGGACGGCGCCGCCAAGCGGTTGCCGCCGCCAATGCTCCTTCCTCTCTTACCAAAGAAAAATCTGCATGACCTCGACTTTAGACAACTTGCCGGACGCCAAGACTGCGCTGGGCGCACCGCTTTTTTCTGACCTGCCCGGTGACATTGAGGTCAGTTTCGAGTTCTTCCCTCCAAAGACCGAAAAGATGGCGGAAACTCTGCGCAACAGCGTTGAAACACTGTCGCCTTTGGGACCGCGCTTTGTCTCTGTGACTTATGGCGCGGGCGGCACGACGCGCGAGCGCACGCATGAACAAGTGGTGCGCATTCAGAACGAAATGAATATTCCGGCCGCCGCGCACCTTACCTGTGTCAACGCGACGAAGGAAGAAGTGAACGAGGTTGCGCAGCATTACTGGGATGAAGGAATTCGCCATATCGTTGCACTGCGTGGAGATGCGCCGGAGGGGGCAGGGCACTACACCCCGCATCCCGGTGGCTATGCCAACGCGGTTGAGCTGATTGCTGGGCTAAAAGAAATTGCAGACTTCGAAATCTCTGTGGCGGCTTACCCCGAAGTGCACCCGGACTCGCCCGATGCGCAGACCGATATTGCGAACCTCAAAGCCAAGTTTGACGCCGGCGCAGACCGCGCGATTACGCAGTTCTTCTTCGATCCAGAGTGCTTCTTCCGCTTCCGGGACAAAGCCGCTGCTGCGGGGATCGACGCGGAAATCGTGCCGGGAGTTATGCCGGTTATGAGCTTTGCAGCTGTGCAACGGATGTCGGGCATGTGCGGCACGGATATCCCAGCATGGATGAAAGGGTTGTTTGATGGCCTTGATGAGCGACCGGCAGCGCGGCAATTGGTCTCTGCCACTATCGCCGCAGAGCTGTGCCGTAAACTGTATGCAGGTGGGGAGCGCAAGTTCCACTTCTACACTTTGAACCGAGCTGAGCTAAGCTATGCGATTTGCCATATGCTCGGCAAACGTCCCCAAGGCACAGCGACTGGAGACGCAGCATGACCGCCGTTCCAAACGCGCGTGAAAGACTTCATGCCGCTGCCGCTGAGCGTGTGCTTATCTCTGACGGGGCATTCGGCACCCAGATTCAGGAGCGGAAGCTCACCGAAGAGGATTACGCCGGTGATCTGGGTCTGAACGCCGACCAAAAAGGCAACAACGATATCCTCGCGCTAACCCGACCTGATGTCATTCGCGATATCACGCGGGCCTATCT
>CAZOLE010000218.1:0-3904 GCA_964580445.1 uncultured Porphyrobacter sp. | reverse complement strand
GCGTCATTGGTAATGACGAGGCCGAGAGTTCAATTCTCTCTCGTGGCACCATTTTCTCTTTTCCTCGTCGCTATCCCTTCCGCTTGCGCTGCGGGGCGATTGCGGGCGTGCAGTCGCCTTGCGGCGCATTGGCGCCGATAAGGCGCTAACGGGCTCTAGGAAGTTCGACGGTGCTGGGCGAGGGGTGCCCTAGAAAACAAACGGCAATCGCAACACAGCCCGCAGGTCGGCGGCATCGTCGGTAAGGCCAGCTTCGATCCCGAAATTCACGCTTGTTTTTGAATTCACGCGGTAGGTTGTGCCGAACAAGAAGCGGCCAACTTGCAAATCGCGCGAGGTCTGCGTGGTTTCGACACCCGCATTGTCGCCGTCGAGAACTTGTGTGGTCGTTTCTGTTCCAAAGCCCCAGCTATGTGCGTAGCCGAAATTGAGAGACAGGCGCGGATTCAAGGACAGGCCAACCCCTGCACTTAACGAGATCGCATCGCCCGGATCGACCCTTGTGATCGCGACCGGCGGGATGACGACATCGACGTCTGAAGCAAAGTTCTTAGTGTAGCTGATGCTGCCAAACAGCACGCCCGGATCGCTTGGCAGGATCGCGGTGAGGCCCGGGGTGAGGCTCCAGAAGCCTGAACCTGTCGCTGCATCCGCGGCCTCACCAAATTCGTTGCGTGCAACCTCGAACGGGCCGGTACCGGTCGGGATGGTTGCCTGAAGATTGCCGATAATAAAGGGGCCGGCGCCGGTCGGTGCATGCAATTGCTTGCGCACGGAGAGTTCAATATCGCCAAGGCCGAACGCGTTGGCGCTGTTATCAATCTCATTCGCTTCATTGGGATCAGCGGCGACGGGAGTCAGAACTGACGTATCCCAACGCGAGACGAACGGCACGTCGACACCGATTTCTAGGTCGCTGAAAAGGCCATATTGCAGGCCGACTTTCGTAGTTACGATGTCCTGCCGGCTTTCATTGATGTCGAAAACGCCGACGAGCACCGACTCGACGACTTCAACCCCGCGAAACAAAGCGCGATTGCGGTCTGCGCGGGCATAGCTGAGTTCAATTTCGCCGCTGAGCTTGCCTTTTTGGGTGATGGCGCTGCCTTGGCGGCCAAGCGAAGCGATTTCTGGCTGACGGTCATCGTCTTCGGGTGCAATGCCGACGGTTGATTGAGGTTGAGCGGAGCGGTTGACCGCTTGCCGGGGTGCGGTGGACCCCGGAGAAGGTATGGGCGCAGCTTCAGCGCGGCGCGGAGTTTGCGGTGCGGGTTCACCCAAAGCGATCGACAAACGGGCTTCCAACGCTTGCAGCCGGGCCGCCTGCGCTTGCATCGCTTCGATCTGCTGGGACAAGGCCGTCCGTTCGGCCGAAACCTCTTGGCGCAACTGCATCAACTCATTGCGAGAATTTTCGCTCGCAGCGGGCTCAGGCGCTGCCTCAGCCGCTACAGCCGCCGGCTCATCTTGAGCCAAGACCGGTGCAGCCAACAAAGCCGCACATGCATACGTAAAACCACGCAAAAATTTGCGCATAATCACTCACCCGTTCGAAGCTTTGGTTAGAAACCGAAGCTAACTGTCTCCCGAGCAAGGTCCCCGAGGCGGGGGATCAGCGATCCAACCTGACCCACAGCCATGCGGGAAAGGTCCAGATCAACTGTCGTGACGGTGTCGATGATGCGATTGTCAGCGGTGTTTAGGATTACACTGCCGGTCGCTTGGCCAGCAAGGTGTGTGACCCGCGTTCCGTCCAGAGCAATGGTAACACGGCTCCCGTTCTCATCTTCGATCACGTCAAGATCAGCACTGTCTGATACTTGCTCAACCGATACAACGGGTCCGGTGTCGGTCAGCCCATAGGTGGAGCGCAAAACTAGCTCTCCATCAATGCGCGTTTCCTGAAAGACGGCGAAATCCAAATTCATACCGCCAGGCAGTTCGAAGCCTCCGCGTTCGCCGGCTAAAGCAGCATCATCCATCGCTGCGACATCGTCAAAAGGCGATTGCGCAGCAGCCGCGGCAGCTACAAGAGCGAAGAACGCAAGAAGAATGCGGAACATGGTTAATTTTTTCGCCACTTGTGATGACAAAGTAGACGCCGTTCCAGACGTCTTCGAATTTTTTGCGGTCCATCCGACGAAGGCCGAGCGACGGATCACCGACAAGAACAAAGCCCTCTTCAACGCCTTTGACGACGACGAAGTGACGATATCCATCGGGTGCAATAAGCGCGATGCCCGGTGTTTTGCTCTCGATTATCTGTTCAAGATCAACGCAGTAGCCGTTCGCCTTATACCCGCGCGCGGCCAGAAAATTATTCATATCCAGCAGCGAAAAGCCCTGACGCTGGATCGCATCTTGATCGCCATCGCGCCACATGCCTTGGAACACGTCGTTTTCGTTGTTCGACTTTCCGTAATGGTAGGTCAGCAAGGTCGCGAGCGCTGCAGAGCCGCAGCTGAAGTCAAATTGCTGGCGCACCACCGTGTCATAGCGGGTTTCCACCATGCTCTTTGGCGCTGTTTCCAACTGCAGTGCGCCCGCATGGGTCGTTACTTGAAAGCGGTCATCGACCAATGGACCCGCCGAGCACCCTGCAAGCAGGGCACCGGCGCAGCCAAGGGTGCTGAGCATTTTGAGGCGGGAATGAGCTTTCATCAACTTGTTGCCTTGGCCTTATTGGCTTGGCAGTGCCACATTGACTTGGATCGACGAGTTGATCGCAACATTGTTGCCAGTGTTGGCATTAAGGATCGTGAATCCGTTCAAATTGGCGAACGCATTGTCCCTAATCGTGATCGTTCCGGTTTCCGAATTATCACCGACGCTGTTGCTGCCGACATTGTTCTGCTGATCAGATTGAATCACCTGATTGACATCTTCGCGACCTGTGATTTTTGCCAATTTGGTTTCTTCAATCGGTTCAGCCGACGCAAACAATGCGGTTTCAACAGTCTGTTGGTCTTCGCTTGGCTTGGCATCTTGCGCCGCGACTGGGGCGGCAGCTAAAGTGACAAAAGCCAGCAAAGCCGTGTTCAATTTCAACATGCTAGGTCTCCAAATACTCGGGGCTGCACTGAACGAAATGGGGGGTCAGCGCAGCCCCAAGCTATGCATGCTCAGTTGATTTCGGAGTTCGCGCTCGACACCGCGATGGTGACGCTTGCGTTCTGCGCAGCACCGGTACCGGTGTTCTGGTTGAGCGCGTTCATGCCCGAATAGTTTTGGAACGAATTGCCATAGTTGTTGAGGCGGCTGTCAAAATCGGCAGAATCTTCAAGATCGCCGAAGTTTACATCGACACCGGTCACAGTGTTTGAAAGCGTTGTTTCAGCGACGATTGCATTGTCACCAAACGCGCTGGTGTTGTTGATGCCTACGCCAGAGCTAAAGTCTTGCGAGTTGTCATCAAAGCTGTCGATGAACTCACGGTCTGAGTTATCATCGAAGCTGTCGACGAAGTTTTCAGAATTGTCGTCAAAGCTGTCCACGACGTCGGTCGAAGCGTCTACGTCTGCGTCAATCACATCGTTATCAGTTGATGCGTTGATGTCCGCGTCGATTACGTCGTTGTCCTGCGCGAATGCGCTGTTAGGAATTGGCTTCTTTTTCGGCGCAAAGTACGAGCAAGTCGCTGATTTTGCTAAAAATAACCACGTTGTGCCGGTGTTAACTATGGCATTTTCAGGCGTTAATTAGGGCAATCATCGCCTATGATGCGAAGCCGTTTTCGATAAATTCGAGCGCGCATCCCGCTAACATCGCGGCGCCTTTGGGCAGCGCGCTTTCATCGACATGCATGCGTGGCGAATGGATCGCGCAGCATTGCGACCAATTCTCGCCATCAGGGGCAACGCCCAAGAAGAACATTGCACCGGGGACTTTTTCCAGCAGGTAAGAG
>CAZOLE010000217.1:0-3912 GCA_964580445.1 uncultured Porphyrobacter sp. | reverse complement strand
GATTGGCTGGCCGGGTCGCGAATGCACTTTATTGAGATCATTCTGCTGCGCGCGACCACGTCTCTGCCGCTTTTTACGCTGGGGTTCAGCCCGACCGTAATGCAGGCCTATCTCGGGTTTGTGTATGTGTGGTCGTCGCTGCTGCACGCCAATATTGGTGGCGATTTGAACCGGGTGGGGCATTGGATTGCGACGCCGCGTTTCCACCATTGGCACCATGGACTTGAAGACGAGGCATTCGATGTGAACTTCGCAATTCATTTCCCATGGATCGACAAATTGTTCGGCACTTTCCACCTGCCTAAAGGGCGCTGGCCAAAGAATTACGGCATCCCCGAGGATGTGCCGCGCAGCTATTGGGGACAGTTCCTCTATCCACTTAAGCGAACTGGGAAGAAGATCGACAATGACACTTGAAGACCTTCACCCGCAAGCGCTTCGCATTGCTGGCCTATTGCGCGATCGGGGTGAAAAGGTCGCGGTGGCGGACGGCGCGACCGGTGGGTTGATCGCCGCGAGCCTTTTAACGGTGCCCGGAGCGCTTGATTTCTTTGTAGGCGGGGGCGTGGTCTATTCATTGCGCGCGCGCGATGTGCTGTTTGCGCAGCCCCGCGAGGCTTATCGCGGTATGCGCGGCGCGGGCGAGGATTATGCGCTGCTGCAAGCCCGTTCGATTCGAGAGAACTTCGAAGCGGATTGGGGGCTTGCGGAAAGTGGATCGGTGGGCGCCAGTAAGCATCCAAGTGGAACGCCAGCGGGCACCAGTTGTGCCGCCTTAGCTGGACCGGGAGGCGACATCACAAAGCTGCTCGAAACGGGCCGCGAGGATCGCATCGCCAATATGTGGGCGTTCACGGCAAACGCGCTGGCTCTGCTGGAAGAGACACTTTCCAACCAGGCGTGCCCGCGATGAAATGGAGCGGTCGTCCGGTTTCGTCGCAAACGCTCATCGCAGTGGGTGTCTTTGCAGCAGTGTTGTTGAGCATCGCGCTGGTGGCGTTCCGATTGAGCGGACTATCAATCGCGGGAACGCCAGCGGATGCCGCCGATGAGCCGCCTGTCGAAGCGCCTGATACCCGGCCACAAGCAGTGCAAACATTGGAAACCGATCTCGCGCAGGCAGGGCAGAGCTTGAATTCCCGGCTTGGTATTGCAGTGATCGATATCGGCGCAGATGTTGCGGTTCACTACAATGGTGAGCAGTTGATGCCGCAGCAATCGGTGAGCAAAATGTGGGTTGCGCTGACCGCGTTAGATCAGGTTGATAGCGGCACTTTGGACTTGGCCGAACAAGGCACTGTGCGTCGCGAGGATTTGACGCTTTTCCATCAACCGATCCGCAAACAAGTGCTCTCGCAAGGCAGCGTGACCACCACCTATGCTGACTTTATGAGCCGAGCGCTTGTCAGCAGCGACAACACAGCCAATGACATGCTTTTGAAGCGCGTGGGCGGACCCGATGCCGTGCGCGCAATGCTTGAAGACAAGGAACTCTCCGACATCCGCTTCGGTCCGGGCGAGCGGATTATGCAGTCGGAACTGGCCGGGCTGGAATGGGATTCATCCTTTTCGCTGGGCAAAACATTCTTCGAAGTGCGCAAGACCGTGCCCCATGGCAAGCGTGAACGGATTTTTGACGCCTATGTCGACGACCCCGTCGATGGCGCGACGACATTGGCTTTGGCAAAGGCGCTCGCGGCTTTGGCGCGAGGGGAGTTGCTTTCTGCAGTCTCAACCGAACAATTGCTGACTTTCATGCGAGATGCGAAAAGTGGGGCGAACCGCTTGAAAGGCGGAGTACCCGAAGGCTGGCAGATCGCGCATAAGACAGGGACAGGGCAAGTGCTCGACATTGTGCCGCCCGGCGTGATTGGCGATCAGACCGGGTATAACGATATCGGCATTCTTACCGCTCCTGATGGCGCACAATATGCGGTTGCGGTGATGATCGGGCGTACGCGGACTCCTGTGCCAGAGCGGATGGATATGATGCACGCTGTGGTCGCCGCAATCGTGCGTTATCATGAGAGCAAAGGCGGCGGTGCCGGCTAAGGCTGAGGCACGTCAGCGACCCATTTCATCACGCCACCGGGTAGGGGGCTCCACCAACCGGTTTTGACGCCAGCAGCGGCGAGCTTGTCGCTTGTCCATTGGTTGCAAGTGTTCGCGATGTGATAGGAACCCAGCGCATCGTAAAACACATCATAGGAACCGTATCCGGGATAGGTCTTGCGATCCTGTTTCTGCGGGAAATCCGCAATGATCTGCTCAGTCAGTGTCGCATATTGTTCGCGTGTGATGCGCATCGGGCGAAAGTCATCAGAAGGTGCGGGGCGCACATAGAAAGCCGCATGGTGCAGCGATTCCCCACCGGTGAGCGCGCCGATAGCGACAAGCGGGTCCACTTCAGACCAAGTAGGCGTGTCGAGAAAGAAGTTCTTCTCCCCCCAACTGACCGCGACATGGGTGTAATCGCGATCCGGATTGCGCAAGTCTTCCAAAGGGAAGTGCTCGCGCCAATCAACCGTTTCGCTTTCAATTGGCATGGCGATTTCGGTGTGAACACCGTTGCTGCCGATATAGATTGTGACGCCTTCATCTGGCTCGGTCCAATCGGAGTTTCGCGGAATGGAAGACCCGATCCAAACGGCGACGAAGTAGAGTGAAACAGCTCCAAGGATGCCAAGCCCGAGCCATTTGCCGAAGCGCTTTGCCTTAGCCAGCATGGTCGTTCCTCTTGAACCACAAGACCGCCCAATCGTCTTTCTGCAACCGAGCTTCGAGCGCGAACCCTTGGGCCTCATAAGCCAGTGTTACTTGCGCTTCCTGCTCGCCCGCCAACAGGCCGGAGAGAATTATCGAACCCATAGGCGAGACAGAGCTAGCAAGATCTGAGGCCAGATCAATCAACGGCCCTGCTAGGATATTGGCAATTAGGATATCATAGGGCGCGCGCGATTGCAGTTGAGCATCCTGCATCCCATCGGCGATGATCATCGCCATTTGGCCCGGCGCTTCACCTAGGGTGATGGTGTTGAGCCGCGCATTCACTTCCACTACCGGACCGCAGACCGGATCAATGTCCGAGGCTGTCACTCGCGCTTGTGGCCATAAAGCGAGCGCGGCAAAGCCAAGCAATCCAGTGCCTGTGCCTATATCGGCGATAGTGCTTGCGGTCACTCGCGCCTCATGCAGTCTAGCGATCATCTCCAAACATCCCGCCGTTGTCTGATGCTGCCCAGTGCCAAAAGCCAATGCGGCAGGGATGATAAAGTTGATCTTCGCCGGGTCTGCGTCAAAGTTTGGCGTGCGCACATAGAATGGCCCTGCGCTTATCGGTTGCGCGCCTTCTTGGCTCAATGCGACCCAATCGGTGTCGGTGAGTTCTTCGATTGCGAAGGAGGGTGGGGCGCTTTCAAACAGGGCCTGTAGTGCGTCGATTTGGAATGCTTCTGGCTCCCGCGGATACCACGCTTCGAGCACCCATTCTTCCGGGCGATCTTCCGCCAATTCGCGGCCCGCGATTACCAAGTCCGGGTCCCAATCCTCAATCTGGTCATGTGTGTATAAAGCCGCTTGAACCACTGTCTTGGATGCGTGGCCTGACAGTTTCCAACTGCTCTCGCTCACTGGTCGGCTTTCTCTTTGGCAAGTCGATCATCGAGGTCGCGGTGCTTTTTGGCGGCGTATTCTGCGCAAGTAACTCCGCCGACAAAGGAGCCGTTGGCCGCGCGCTTGACCATCTGGCTGTGCGAAGGGTGCGGGGTGAGTAGGATGTCGCATTCAAGCGCGGCCAACCGATCAAGCCCCGCGCGGAACTTGGCGACATATTCGGGGTGGTCGGAAAATTTGTAATCATTGCCGCTGATGGGTGAGAGGCTGTCGGCATAGACGATAGTCTTGCAGTCATTC
>CAZOLE010000216.1:0-3932 GCA_964580445.1 uncultured Porphyrobacter sp. | reverse complement strand
GGTGAACCTGTCATCCGGGCTAGTATCAAAGTTGCGATGGAATTGATGGGCGAGGAATTCGTCTTAGGGGAAACGATCAAAGCGGCCCTCAAGCGGGCCAAGAAAACCGAAGCATCCGGCTTCTCCTACAGCTATGATATGCTTGGTGAGGCTGCGGTAACGATGCAAGATGCCGAGCGTTATATGCAGGATTACGAATCCGCCATCCACGCGATTGGCGCTGTATTAAAGGAGCGCGGGCCGATTTCAGGGCCGGGCATCTCGATCAAATTATCAGCCCTGCATCCGCGCTATGAACGCGCTCAGTCAGAACGGGTTGTTGCGGAGTTGCTACCCCGATTAAAAAAGCTTGCCCGGCTGGCCCGCAGCTACAAGATTGGTTTCAATATTGACGCAGAAGAGGCGGACCGGCTGGAGCTGTCGCTCGATTTGTTGGAGGCCCTGGCGCTCGACCCTGAGCTAAGCAATTGGGAGGGTTTAGGTTTCGTTGTTCAAGCCTATGGCAAACGTTGCCCGCAAGTCATTGATTGGGTAATCGATCTTGCGCAGCGCGCAGATCGGCGCATCATGGTTCGGCTTGTCAAAGGGGCCTATTGGGACAGTGAGATCAAACACGCCCAAGTTGAGGGCTATTGCGATTTTCCGGTCTTCACGCGCAAGGTCCACACCGATATATGCTACCTGGCATCGGCGCGCAAACTGCTGGATGCAAAGGCGTATGTGTTCCCGCAATTTGCAACGCATAATGCGCAAACTTTGGCATCCATATACCATATGGCGGGCGCGGAATTCTCTTCGGGAGATTATGAATTCCAATGCCTGCATGGAATGGGAGAGGCGCTGTATTCGAAGGTGGTTGGCGATACTGGCTTGGCGCGACCTTGTCGGATTTATGCGCCAGTGGGCTCGCATGAGACTTTGCTTGCCTATCTCGTGCGCCGCCTGCTTGAGAATGGCGCGAATTCATCCTTTGTGAATCAGGTTTGGGACGAAGACCTAGATATAGATGCCCTGCTGAGTGACCCAGCAAAAGAGAGGCCAACTGGATCAAAGCTAGGCGTGCCTCACCCTCTTATCGCGTCGCCCGCAAAACTCTATCCAGACCGGTCGAACTCAGCCGGAATAAATCTCTCACATGAAGGCGCTCTGGCGCAGCTGAGTACGGCCATTGCGCGATCTCTGCAAAATTCCTGGCATGCCCAGCCCAGCTTTTGCGATGATGCGCAATCGCGCGAAAAACGCAACGTGCTCGATCCTGCCGATAGCGGCAGTAAGGTCGGAACTGTCATTCCTGCAAATGCACAGGATGCGGCCCAATCACTGCTGCGGAGTAAGGCCGCTTTTGCACAATGGTCTTCCAGCGGTGTCGGCGCGCGCGCGACAATCTTGAATGACGCTGCTGATGTTATGCAAAACCGCATGCCGGACTTGATTGGATTGCTAATCCAAGAAGCGGGAAAGACTGCAGAGAATGCGATCAATGAGATTCGTGAGGCGATCGATTTCCTGCGCTATTACAGTGTGCGCGCCGTGGAAATTATGGACAAAGGCGCGGCTCCAATTGGCCCGATTGTCTGCATCAGCCCGTGGAATTTCCCGCTTGCTATCTTCACTGGGCAGATCGCCGCTGCCTTGGCCGTCGGCAACACGGTTCTGGCAAAGCCAGCTGAGGAAACACCGCTGATTGCGGCCGAGGCTGTGGCGATCTTACACGAAGCAGGCATCCCGAAAGATGTCTTGCAATTGCTGCCCGGTGGCGGTGCCATTGGCGCGGCCTTGGTCGAAGGTGCTGAGACGTGTGGCGTGATGTTCACCGGCTCCACTGAGGTCGCCAAGCTAATCCAGAAAACGATTGGTAGGCGGCAGCTGGATGATGGATCACCGCTCCCGTTTGTCGCAGAAACAGGTGGTCAAAATGCAATGATCGTGGATTCTTCTGCGTTGCCGGAACAAGCGGTTAAAGACGTGCTCAGTTCCGCTTTTGACAGCGCTGGCCAACGTTGTTCCGCTCTCAGGATTTTATGCCTGCAGGACGATATTGCCGATACGACACTGGCTATGTTGAAGAGCGCCGCGACTGAATTGCGCGTCGGTCATCC
Organism: uncultured Porphyrobacter sp.; assembly: GCA_964580445.1. Classification (GTDB taxonomy): domain Bacteria; phylum Pseudomonadota; class Alphaproteobacteria; order Sphingomonadales; family Sphingomonadaceae; genus Erythrobacter. The sequence goes on along the minus strand of CAZOLE010000216.1, from coordinate 1,833 downwards.
TGTTTGCCTGTGTGTAGATGTTGGCCCCGTTATTACGGAAGGTGCAAGGCAAACAATCGTCAAACACATCGATGCGATGGAGCAATTGGGTAAGCCGGTTTTTCAAACCGATCTGCCAGATTCGTGCGCGCAAGGTACATTTGTAGCGCCCACGATTATCGAAATTGACGATATCTCGGAGCTGGGCAGAGAAGTCTTTGGTCCGGTCTTGCATGTGTCGCGTTTCAAGCAGGACGAACTTTCGGAGTTGGTCCAAGCTATCAACGCAACTGGTTACGGCCTTACGTTCGGGGTTCATTCGCGGATCGATGAGACAATCGAAGGTGTTTGCAAAAGCATCAATGCCGGCAACATCTACGTGAACCGCAATGTGGTTGGCGCCATTGTTGGCGTTCAGCCATTCGGCGGTAACGGCCTATCGGGCACAGGGCCCAAAGCGGGCGGGCCGCTCTACCTTCATCGCCTAGTACAAGGTTCAGATATACAAGCTTCAACGCAATTTGGTGCAAATGAGTGCGATGTTCTTAGGGCGTTGAGCCAATATGCTAGGGCGAATGGTTCCGAAGCGCAGGCGGCGCGCGTGACAGCTTATCAATCCGCGAGCCCATTGCTGTCTCAGAGTAAGGCGCTTGCCAGCCCTGTAGGTGAAGACAACCTCTATTCGCTGCGCGCGCGCGGAAAGGCGCTTCTCCACCCATGTGATCAAGCTGGTTTGCTTGACCAATTGATCGCTGTTTTTGCTACTGGCAATCAAGCCGTCCTGCTTCGCAATAATACCAATCAGCGCCTGACAGCGAAGTTGCCCGATGCAGTTGCAACTCGCCTAAATTGGATTGATGGCCTCATCAACGGTGACACAGTCGATGCGATTTTGGTGCAATATGGGCATCCCAACACAAAACAGATTTTGGAGGAAGCCTCGATGTTAGATGGCAGGATCGTTCTGCCACAAATTGGCTCGGCAGTTGGCGTCTTTCGACTGGATCGATTGCTAGAGGAAAGCGTCATATCCATCGACACAACTGCTGCGGGCGGAAATGCCAGCCTCATGGCGGTAGTCTAGGCGCACTTATCGTTTTCCTAGATCGGGTTGGGTACCTGACTGTATCTATGGTCGATTGAGGCGGTCAGGATAAGGGGCTAGCGCCAACGCAGAAGCACCAATCTGGTTGCCAGACAACTCGATGGATTTTCTAAGCTCTGGTTCGCAGATTGGCACCAATCCATTCCCCGGCCTTTGCGACCTTGTCTGACCCTAGCTGTGCGGCAACGGCGCCCGCCAGCGAAGCAAGATCAATCTGGGCGAGGCTTTGTCGATAGGCTTCTTCAGCGCGCCAGAAACCCGAAGCGATGTTGCACGGGACCACGCAATCGGTGGGCTTGGCGGCGCACGGGCCGTTTTGACGGATCTCTTTGCACTGGAACATCGGTTCGTCACCATCGACCGCCAGCAATATATCGAGCAGAGTAATCTCGGCAGGGGATTTTGCCAGCAGGTAAAAGCCGCCTCTACCGCGCCCCCCAACCATAATGCCTGCTCGTGCAAGAGCCTGCATTTGCTTAGCCATATATGGCTCTGGCAGGTCGTGAAACTCGGCAAGAGCCGACAGCGAAAGCCCTTTGTCGGGCCACAATGGAACCAGCAAAGTGCAAGCGTGGCTTGCCCATTCGACACCTTTATTGATCCGCATTGTCGTTTTCCCATTGCCTGGATGTAGATAACCGGATATTAAATATCCGAATATAGGAGATCGAGTTATGTATGGCAAACCTGATGCAGGTGACCGCTTGGTGCAAGCATTGTTGCTCCTGGTAGCGCTATTCGCACTATTA
>CAZOLE010000215.1:0-3940 GCA_964580445.1 uncultured Porphyrobacter sp. | reverse complement strand
GTGCTATTGGTCATAAGTCAGGCGGTATTTACCGGCATTTTTATTAAGCGGTTCGGAGCCAAGCGCACCGCAGTAATTGGGCTTATTATAGGGCTGCCATCCTACCTTTTTACCGCTTTTGCGCCGTCCAGCGCGATAATCATCGTCGCAATTGTGGTTGGCACGCTGGCTGGCATCACCTTCCCGGCGATGCAGCAAATGATGAGCGAGCGCATTTCAGAGAACGCACAGGGCGAATTGCAAGGGGCCATCGCTTCGACGATGAGTATCACCAGCATCATTGGCCCGGTGGTTATGACCATGACCTTTGGCTATTTCGCTGATGCAAAGGGGCTCTACTTCCCCGGCGCGCCGTTCATTCTGGCAGCGTTGTTCGGATACGCATCGCTGTTTGTGCTTTGGCGTGTGACAAAGCGTATAGCTGACTAACTTAAGCCGCTTGCGGTTCTTGCAGGCCTAGCTTTTCTTGCGCGTGCCCTTCGGAATTGAGCTGCGCCAAACACTGACGATACAGCACCGGCTTGCCGATATTGAGCCGCGCACGCACTTCGTCGATATTCGAACGCATCACCTTTTCGACATCCATATGCGCCAAAGTCGATGCTGCTTTGCCAAGTGCACGCCCCTCCTTGATCGCACCATATATCGGTGCCGAGGACCGGGTAGCCTTTTTGATCTGCCGAGCGGCGGCATAAGCAATAAACTTCACGCCCAAATTGTGGTTCTGCTCATAAGAGAAACCTAGCAACGCCGCCTCACCCAATGCATCACGTCCATAACCGGTTAGGACGTGGAACAGATCATGCGTGTCGCGCAAGCGGCACAGATACCATTCGATCTGGTCGTTCGGGCGTTCTTCGCGCGGGCGCCAGTCATAGCTTTCTTCGACGAGACCGTTTGCAGTCAGCCCTTCGTGACTCATGAAATCGATGTAGCGGCGCGCGACCGTGTCTGATCCGCAATCGGCCCAGCGTCCATGATCATCAAGCATGTCGGCAAGCCCGACTATCTCTTCGCGCTGCATGAAGTTGCGCGCCGTATCTGAGCTAAGGAAAGCTTCGGCTTGCTCTTGAACTTTGCGGCCTTTCAAGGCTTCGATAATGAAGAACACCTGTTTGGTGTCTTCTTTGTCAGCAACCAGTTTGCGAAAGTGGCGCATCGCCTTGAACGGGCGGAAACCAGCAATGTCTCGGTTGTCTGCTACAATCGGAAGGTCAATGACAGCCATTCAGTCCTCCATATGCGAATCGGGAGCTTCGCAATTTAAGTTCGCTGTTTGCAACCTACATTGATGTCAGTAACTTGTCCAGTGCCTCACATTGTGACGCAATCTAGCGGATTTTCACACCTGCCTCTTTCCCTAAGCGAACGAATATCGGATAAAGATCGTATGAAAGAACACGAAACTGTCCCCTATACTCTTGCCGCCCTACCCGACGACCAAAGCGTGGCGCGTGCGCAAGCGCTGCGCGACCGTCTTAAAGAACGACGCACATGCCGGTATTTCTCCGACCGCGCTGTCCCCAGCGAAGTGATCGAGGCAGCCATCGAAGCCGCAGGCACCGCCCCCAATGGCGCCAATCACCAACCGTGGCATTTCGCAGTTGTGGAATCGGCAGAGAAGAAACGTGCGATCCGCGAAGCTGCTGAGGAAGAAGAACGGCGGTTCTACGGCGAAGACGGCGATAGACCCAAAGCGAGCGACGAATGGCTCGATGCCTTATCTGACCTTGGCACGGATGCCGACAAACCGTTCCTCGAAACCGCGCCCTATCTCATCGTGGTGTTCGCACAGCGTAAAGGCGGGATCGAAGAAAACGGCAAAACACAGAACTACTACGTCAATGAAAGCGTCGGTATCGCCTGCGGGATGCTCATCGCGACATTGCACGAAGCGGGTTTGGCAACGCTTACACACACACCCTCGCCCATGGGTTTCCTTCGCGAAGCGTGTGAGCGCCCCGAGTGGGAAAAGCCGCTTATGATCGTTGTTGTCGGACGCCCCAGCGAGGATGCTACTGTCCCGGCCCATGCGCTTAAGAAAAAGCCGCTGAGCCAGATCGCAAGCTGGCTTTAGTCGGTTACCCAATCCGATTTGGGAATGCCGAGCAGCGCAAGGACATTGGTCAGGTCGCCTTGGTCAATCCGTCCATTGGCCGCCGCGCGTGCCTTGGGCTTTGCGCGGTAAGCAAAACCATAAGTCGCGGCCTCAATCATAGGGATATCATTCGCGCCGTCTCCGGTCGCTAGGCTGTGTGCGCCCTCGCCCAACTGCTCCAGCTCTTCGGCCAAAACAGCGGCTTTGGTGTTCGCATCGGTGATCGCGCCGTCCAACCCGCCGGTGAGTTTGCCATTGGCGGTCGCAAGCTTGTTTCCGACGACACGGTCAAATCCCAGTTGCTCCGCAACAGCATCGGCGAAGTGGTGAAAACCACCGGTGACGAGCACACAACGCGCGCCTGTGGCTTTCAATGTTTGGGTCAGGGTTTTCGCACCGGGGGTGGCAACGATCCGCTCACCCAGACAACGCGTGATCGCGCTTTCGTCCAAGCCTTCGAGCAGCCGGACCCGCTCTAACAGCGCGCTTTTAAAGTCCAATTCTCCTTGCATCGCGCGCTCTGTAATGTCGGCAATTTGGTCTTTGAGCCCGGCATAGTCCGCCAGCTCGTCAATGCATTCCTGCTCGATCATGGTGGAGTCCATGTCAGAGACGAAGAGCTTGGGCACTTCGATCTCAGAAGTGCTAACAAGCATATCCGCTGCGCCAAAGGCAGCATCTATTGCCGACAAGACCTGCGCGTGGTTCTGCGTCTCAAATCGCAGCTCGTGAACAGGCACGCCAAAATCAATCCGCTCGTTGGAGAGCAATTGCACGCCATCCCCCGCCAACACCGTGGTTGCAGCATGGAGACGTGTTTCCCAATTTGCTGGGTCTGCTATTAGGCGGGCAATGAGCACTCAGTCTTCTCCACAAAATCCGGTCGCGCTCATCGCAGGGCCGACCGCCAGCGGCAAGAGCGCAATTGCGTTAGAGCTTGCCGCTGCCCGCAAGAAATCCGGTTTGGCGACTTGGATCATCAACGCCGATAGCATGCAGGTCTATCGCGATATCCCGGTTCTTTCGGCAGCTCCCAGCAACGAAGAGCGAGAGCAGGCCCCGCATAAGCTCTATGGCGAATGGAACGGGCACGAGGCGTGTTCCGCCGCCGATTGGGCCGCGCGTGCAAAAACTGAGATTACCGCTGCTCACGAAGTCGACGCTTTGCCAGTACTAGTGGGCGGAACCGGCATGTATATGAAAGTTCTGCTCGAAGGGATCGCCCCGATCCCAGAGATTGACCCCGAAGTGCGCGCAGTGGTTCGGGCTTTGCCGATCGAAACGGCCTACACTGCCCTTATGATTGAAGACCCAGAACGCGCAGCAACGCTTGCCGCCAATGACGGCCAGCGCATCGCGCGGGCGCTCGAAGTCAAACGATCCACCGGGACTAAGCTGGGCGATTGGCAGCAGGCAAAGACTGGCGGGATTGGCGAAGACGTGGATCTAGCGGCTTGCCTGATGCTGCCCGATCGAGAATGGCTCTACACGAGATGCGACACCCGCTTTGAAGCGATGCTGAATTCTGGAGCAATCGAAGAGGTCGAAGCACTTCTAGAACGCGGTCTTGATCCGCAATTGCCTGTCATGCGTGCTATTGGTGTTCCCGAAATTGCCAGTTTCGTGCGGGGCGAAGTTGATCGTGAGGCTGTGATCGCAGCTGGTGCGCAATCGACCCGCAACTACGCCAAACGGCAATTCACCTGGTTCCGCAATCAGCCCCCGCCCGACTGGACACTCATTGAGTCTCAAAATGTCGAAGTAGAGACTATTTTTGCATCATTATTACAAAATTAGAACTTGACTGATTAGATAATATCCCATAGCGCGCCCCACACAGGC
>CAZOLE010000214.1:0-3979 GCA_964580445.1 uncultured Porphyrobacter sp. | reverse complement strand
TATGGAATGATGAGAAGTTTACTAAGCCGCTGAACATGGCGGTGTTTCCGGGCCTCCAGGGTGGACCGCTAATGCATGTGATCGCTGCGAAAGCGGTGGCGTTCAAAGAGGCACTAACCCCTGACTTCAAAACTTACGCGCATCGGGTTGTAGAGAACGCCCGTGCACTTGCCGCAAGCCTTGAAGAAAACGGCTTACGCATCGTCTCGGGTGGGACGGACAACCACTCGATGCTGGTTGATCTTACTGCGAAGGATGTGACCGGTAAGTCGGCTGAAAAAGGCTTGGACCGCGCTTGGCTCACCTGCAACAAAAACGGCATTCCGTTCGACACACGCTCACCTTTCGTGACCAGCGGCATCCGCCTTGGCACGCCCGCTGGAACCACACGAGGCTTTGGCCCGATTGAGTTTCGCGAAGTCGGCAAGTTGATCGCGGAAGTTGTTCAAGGGCTGTCTAAGAACGGCCCGGAAGGCGATGCACAAATCGAAGAAAGCGTGCGCGGCCGCGTGGCGAAACTGTGCGCCAACTTCCCCGTCTATCCGGGCTTGTGAGCACACCTTCTTAGATGCGCTGCCCCTTCTGTGCCAATGATGACACGCAGGTAAAGGACAGCCGTCCGACCGAGGATAACACCTCGATCCGGCGGCGTAGGCAATGTTCGTCTTGCGGAGCGCGCTTTACGACCTTTGAGCGCGTGCAATTGCGCGAAGTCTCAATCGTCAAAGCCGGTGAGGACGGTGCCGAGTTGCGCCGCGAACCCTTCAAGAGATCGAAGCTTGAACATTCAGTCAGCCTCGCATGTCGCAAACGTGGTGTAACGCAGGAGCAGATTGACCGGCTTGTTTCAGGTATTCAGCGGCAGGTTGAAACCGCTGGTGAAGCCGAAGTACCCTCTTCACGGATTGGCGAGATGGTCATGGATGGACTGAAACAGATCGACAGTGTCGCGTATATCCGCTTTGCCTCGGTCTATCGCGATTTCTCCGAAGCGCGCGATTTTGAGGAGTTTGCCAGCACCGTGGCCGACGCGGGAAAGGAGTAAGAGATGCCTCTTAGGCGGATAGTGATTGCCTGTTTGACCGGCGTCTTGCTCTCGGGATGCAATGCTATTTCCGATTGGATGTTTGGCGATAGGCCCGAGTCCGGTACTTACTCTAGCCAGAGCGGGGAACGCTTTCGTGTTTCGACCGATGGAGCGACAGCGCTAAGCGTGACGAACGATGATACCTGCCTGCCATTCTGGCGATACAAGGAACCGCAGATCGAAGCTGACATCGAGACTTTAAAAGGGCAAAGCTGCGGAAACGACACTTTCGGGGATCTCGATTGGACAGCCGTCTACAGCTACAAAGTGCCGAATGAATTCATTTTGACTGGGCCGAATGGCGAACAGCTTGAAATTGCGATGGTTGAAAAAGGCCTGAAGTGAACGGCAATAAACCCATCATTGTGCTGGTCCGCCCGCAAATGGGTGAGAATATCGGCAAGGCAGCCCGCGCCATGCTCAATTTCGGGTTGACCGAGATGCGGATCGTAAATCCGCGCGATGGCTGGCCCAATCCGTCTGCGGGTCCATCGGCGGCAGGCGCGGACATCGTGCTCGATCAAGCAAAGGTCTTTGAAAGCACCGCCGAAGCTGTTGCGGATTGCGAGCATGTCTATGCGACGACAGTTCGGAAACGCGGTGTCACAAAGCCGGTAGTCGGTCCGGATAGTGCGGCGCAATTGATGCACCGTGAGCCAGGGCAGCACGCGATTCTTTTCGGACGCGAAGCGTCAGGGCTGGAAACCGAGGATGTTGCGCTCGCTCGCTATATTCTGACCGTGCCGATCAATCCCGAATTTGGCTCGCTCAATTTAGCGCAGGCCGTGATCCTTTGCGCCTATGAATGGTCGCGGATGCAGCGTGAAGCCGATGGGGATAGTGCACTGGTGCAACCCACAGCCGAAGACGGGTTTCTGCCGCCTGCCCCACAATCGGAGTTGGATGGAGTGATCGCACATTTTGAGAAGATTTTAGGACCGCGCGGATACTTCTTTCCAGAAGACCGGGCGGAGGCCACCCGACGCACATTGCGCGGGATTCTAACGAAGCCGGGCTGGAACCACCTCGAATTACGCACTTTGCGTGGGATATTGAGCACTCTGGAGCGGCCGCCACGTTGATGCATGAGTTTAAATCACTAGAGACTGTGCAATGAATCGCGCTGATCCGATCTCCATTGTGACTCATGAGTGGCCACGCCACAGCGAATCCGGAATGGCGCGCGACTTCGTGCTATGGCGGCATTTGCGAGTGGCGCGAGCGCGCGTGATGCGACGGCTGCGAAACTTCCTTTTTGATGTCACCCCGCCTTCTCCCGTACGGACCTCTTATGGCGTGAAGATGTGGCCCAATTGGGAAGACAAGACTTACGCCTATTGCCACTACGGCACCTATGGCAGCTATCTCGCGGATTTGATTGGATCGATTGATACACCGTTTTGCTTCCTCGACATCGGTGCCAATCAGGGCTTGTTTTCCCTGATCGCAGGCCAAAATCCGGCGTGCGAGAAAATCGTCGCTTTAGAACCGGTTGGTCAGACACATGGACGCCTTGTCGCCAATCTTGAGGCCAATGGGCTTGCTGACCGTTCTGATGCTCTGAATTTCGGCCTCTCAAATGAAAGCGGCAAATGCCCGATCACGCTGAGCGCCGGGCATAGCGGCATGGCTACATTGAGCGCGCATGGTGCACAATTGCCCGGTTTCCATCCCAAAACGACCGTGCGGCTTGAGACCATGGCGAAGTTGGCGCAACACCTTCCCGATGACATACCAATCTTCGTCAAGATCGACGTTGAAGGCCATGAAGAGGTAGTGCTGCGCGAGCTGCTCTCTTGGACCGAAGCGCAGCGGATCATGGGCATCTTTTATGAGCAAGACGACCGCTGGACCGATGCAACGACGGTTAACGGAATTTTGGCGAGCGCGAGTTTCGCAGAACGGCACATCTATGGCCGCGGCAAGCACTATGATGTGTTGGCTGTCCCGCAAGATTTGTAAGCCGCGGCGCGCGTGAAGCCGATCTGGCTCCGGTACGATAGGGACGAGGCAGTTGCATACGAGTCCAGCTAGACTTGGCCAGACCCGCGCGTTAGGTTTCGTTCACCTTCAAACGACTTTTAAGAGATTCCAAAATGACAAAACGCATCATCGGCGTCGCGGCGCTGCTTGCATCATCGTTGCTGACCACATCTGCGATCGCCTCAGACTTGCCCGACACTCCCGGCAACAAGGAAGAGAGCAAGGCCGCTGCCAACGATGCTAAGCCCGATGAAGCCAAAGCAGAGACTCCGGCCCAAGCGAAGAAGCCCGAAACCAAAGACAAGAGGATTTGCAGGCGGGTTCGCCTTGATGCCAGCAGCCGTCGCGCCACCAAAGTGTGCAAGACATCGGAGGAATGGCGCCAGTTTAATCAACGCCGCTGATTGGTGCGCGCCGCATGGCCCCGCAAACATAGCTTGACGCGAAAGCAATACCTGCTATCCGCGCGCCTTCGCGAATTGGCCCCGCACCCCGGTGAAGCGGTGGCCGCGCAGAGTTCTTGAACTGTGCGGAGCGAAGCCGGGTTCAACGATCGTCAATCCTCTTATGAGGTGCGGGCGGTCCTGCAAATTTGAAGGACTATTTATGACGAAGCGCACAAGCGCCAAACACAAGCTCGACCGCCGGATGGGTGAAAACATCTGGGGTCGTCCAAACTCTCCGGTTAACAAGCGTTCTTACGGCCCCGGCCAGCATGGTCAGCGTCGCAAGAGCAAGGTGAGCGACTTTGGTCTGCAATTGCGGGCTAAGCAAAAGCTCAAAGGCTACTATGGCGACGTGACTGAGAAACAGTTCCGGGCGACATACAAAGACGCCGCCAAGGTCAAAGGCGATACCGGTCAGAACCTGATTGGTTTGCTTGAGCGCCGTTTGGACATGATCGTTTAC
>CAZOLE010000213.1:0-3986 GCA_964580445.1 uncultured Porphyrobacter sp. | reverse complement strand
GCACTGGCGCGTCTCGATATGCGTGCGGCGCGCGCTGAAACGAAGCTGATTGTTTCGACCTCTATGGACGCGCTTGATGATGTGTTTGCTGCACTTGATCAATCGGCTGCACAGATTTTGATTGAACCAAGCCGCGCTGACCGCATCCTTGCTGTGGGCCAGGTGTTGATGGAGATTGGCGGCGCGCGGGTGCGCGAGATGAGCGAGGACGATCGGCTTACGTTGCTCAGGCTTTCACAGCAGGTGGAAATGATTGCACGTCGGCTCGAAGGGTTTTCCGAAACCCATGCATTGTCGCGCGAAGAGCAGCCAAAGTTAGGCGATGTTTGCCGCGATTGGCGTGGAGCCGATCCAGAAGGCATGGGTCGATTGTCGGCAACCAAACTGTCCTTGCCAGATTCTAAGCTGGTTCGTCGGATGATCGCTGAACGACAGGCACGTGCTAAGTTCTTTGATGGTGAACTGTTTGCTGACCCAGCTTGGGATATGTTGCTCGACCTGACGGCGGCGCATGCTGAGAATAAGCAAGTGTGCGTTACCTCGCTCTGTATCGCTGCCGGTGTTCCTGCGACCACAGCGCTGCGCTGGGTCAAGCAATTGGTGAGCCAAGGCGTGTTTATGCGCGTGGCGGACGTCTCGGACAAGCGCCGTGCTTTTATCGCACTGAGCGATCAGTCAATTCAGGCGATGTCGCGCTACTTTGCATCCATTGAAGCGCCATTGGCGCGGGCGGCTTAAGAAGCTTGGTTTAGACGGTCTCGCTCAAGCGCAGGACAACGGTTAGAAGTCGTCTTGAATTGGCGCCCTTAGACCCTGCGCATGCCGGTAGGGCGGACGCATCGGGTGTTGCCGACGCGCGTGGACAGTTGGCACGGTCGCAAGAAAAGCGCTCTGCATCGGCCCTCGCACGGGCAAGTATTGCTGGCGGAACTTCGCCTTGGAGACACACCGCATCAGCTTCACCCAACAATCGCGCTTGGCGGATGGTCAAATCTTCCGGGCCTGCGCTAGCGAGCGTTACTTCGTGCCACTGATATTGTGTTTCGCGGGTTGCGCCATCAGCCCATGCCTCGACCTTGCCGTGCGAAGCGCCGTCCAGAGGATCCAACGCGCCGTCTTCACGCAGCGCGGTGTCGATCGCTTGTCGCCGCTCTGCTCCATCCGGGAAACGCTCTCGCAACGCGGTTCGCGCATCTTTCATAGCGAGCGCTAACTTTCCCAAACTTTCTGGCAAAATCCGTTCAAGCCGCAGACGGATGTGCTTTGCCAACCCCGCTGATGCGCCGCCGGTTCCCACTGCGATCAACAATGGATCACGATCCAGAATGCTGGGCGTGGTAAAATCGCACAACTCAGGCCGGTCGACCACATTCACTAGCAGTCCCGCACAGCGAAGGTTGATGGCGGCCGCTTCGCAGGCCTTTGGGTCTTCGTAAGCGACAAAAGCCAATCGGACGCCTTCGTCAATGGCACGCGTCATATCATCGACAACGATGCCTCCCGCGCGTTCAACCAAGCGCCTTTTGGGCTCTGCCGCTTCGCCTTCGCCCAGCACCAAGACACTTCGTCCGGCGACTTGATGGAAAAGAGGAAGGCTTGCGATTTCAGCCACGCTGCAACCTCACCCCAGCCAATCCGGAACACGCTCCGCGTCCATGATTGAGCCAGGATCAATACGATCAGCAACGACAGCAAAGCGATCGCCGTCAACCAACACCTCTGCGACGAAGCCGCGCGAATTGTAGCTGGATGCCATCGTAGCACCGTAAGCCCCCGCCGTGCGGAACACGGCAAGGTCGCCGCTTTCCAAAGCGTCGCATTCGCGGCCCATCGCAAATGTGTCTCCGGTCTCACAGATTGGTCCAACGATGTTCGCCGTCATCCGTTCACCGGTTGGTTCAACCGCAGCAAAGTCATGATACGCGCCATAAAGGGCAGGGCGCGCCAGATCGTTCATCGCCGCATCGACGATTACAAATGGGTTGTTGAGCCCGCGTTTCACACGCACAACCCGCGTCAACAAAACGCCTGCATTCCCGGCAATCACCCGACCGGGCTCAAAGATCAGCTTAACACCCCAGTCTTTGGTGACGCGCGCAACCATCGCTCCGTACTCAGCTGGCGAAGGAAGGACATCATCCTTGCGGTATGGAACACCCAAGCCGCCGCCCAAGTCGACATGCGTTATGTTGTGGCCAGCTCCGCGCAATGCCTTCACAAGCTCGCCGAGTTTCGCGAAGGCGCGTTCCAATGGTGCAAGCTCGCCGAGCTGGCTGCCAATATGCACTGCAACGCCGCGCAAGTTAACGCTTGGCTGACTTGCGAGCAGGCTGAAAATTTGGCCAGCCTGATCAATCGGGACGCCAAATTTATTGTCGGCCTTGCCGGTCGAAATCTTGTCATGCGTGCCGGCATCAATATCGGGGTTGATCCGCAGAGTGCATTGTGCGGTCATCCCCATTTCATCGGCGATTTCAGCAAGTTCGAGGCCTTCTTCTTCGCTCTCAATGTTAAACTGACCGACTTGCGCCTTAAGCGCTTGCACAAGCTCGTGGTGTGTCTTGCCAACACCCGAAAACACGATTTTTTCAGGTGCAATGCCAGCGGCCAGCGCGCGGCGCATTTCGCCAAGAGAGACGACATCTGCGCCATAGCCTTGCGCTTGCAAGACTTTGAGCACGGCGAGGTTCGGGTTGGACTTTACTGCGAAAGCGATCAGCTTGTCAGGCACGTCGTCCAACGCTTCGCGAAAGACCGTTGCATGGCGTTCCAGCGTTGCGCGGGAATAGACATAGACAGGCGTACCCACATCGTCGGCGATCTGTGGCAAAGGTACGTTCTCGGCGTGCATGACGCCGTCTTTGATTTCGAAATGGTCCATTTAGGCAGCTTATTCAGGAGGTAACTCAAAGGGGTCGTCTGCGCGCTCTTCTGAACGAAGGCGCAATTCAACGCTGCGCTCGGGCGCAGCGAGAGTTTCAAGCTCAAGCAATTGCTCAGAGGTTGCCTCTTCCGACGCACCATAGGGAGCAACCGGAAGGCTTACACCCTCAGCTGGACTAAGCGGCGCGCGCGCACCGCAGGCAGTAAGAAGGAGGGCAGCAGTGCAAGCAATACCTAGGCGTTTCATGTTGCGTCCATTCCCAATTCTGCGCGGGCGCGGTTGATCTGTAAACGTACCTGTTCTGGTGCGGTTCCGCCATAGCTAGAGCGAGCGGCGACGGAGGCATCAACACTAAGAGCATCAAAGACCCGGTTATCAATGCGCGGATCGATGGCTTGTAAGTCGGAAAGCGGCAAGGCGTCCAGCGCAACTGAGCGGTTTTCGGCAAGCTTCACGGCTGCGCCGGTAATATGGTGCGCCTCACGAAACGGAATGTCAGCTTCCACCACCAGCCAATCGGCAAGGTCAGTCGCAATGGCATAACCAAGCTCCGCCGCTTCGCGCATCCGGTCGGTTTTGAATGTGCAATCGCCAATCATGCCGCACGTTGCCGCGATGCTAAGCTCGATTAGGCTTGCTGCTTCGAACACCGGCGGTTTGTCGTCCTGCATATCCTTGGAATAGGCGAGCGGCAGGCCCTTCATTGTCACCATCAATGACGTCGCGCAGCCGATCACCCGGCCAGCATGACCGCGCACTAGCTCGGCCGCATCCGGGTTCTTCTTTTGCGGCATGATCGAAGAGCCAGTAGAAAGCGTGTCTGGCATACGAACAAACCCGAAGGGTTGGCTCGCCCACAAGATCAGTTCCTCGGCAAGCCGCGACAGATGAACCGCGCACTGGCTTGCGGTGAAGAGGTAATCCATCGCGAAGTCGCGGTCTGATACGGCATCGAGCGAGTTGGCGGTAGGGCGATCAAATTCGAGCGCTGTACTGGTCGCGTCTCGGTCGATGGGAAAGCCAGTTCCAGCCAAGGCAGCGCTGCCCAGCGGGCTTTCATTGAGCCGCGCGCGCGCATCGTGAACCCTTTAACGGTCGCGCC
>CAZOLE010000212.1:0-4014 GCA_964580445.1 uncultured Porphyrobacter sp. | reverse complement strand
GGGTAAAGCTGTTCGATCCGAACGATCGAAACATCCTTCAAACCCAATTCCTCGCGCTTTTCATAGAGGTCGTAATAGACCTTGCCAGAACATAGGACGAGGCGCTTAATTTTGTCGTCGGCGATATCGGTCAGATCAGATTTGATGCGCTTGAACTGCCAATCGCCAAGGAATTCTTCCTTGGGGCTTTTTGCCAGCGGATGCCGCAGCAGCGACTTAGGCGTCATGATGACCAACGGCTTGCGGAACGGCCTCAGCATCTGGCGGCGCAGCACGTGGAAGTAGTTGGCTGGCGTCGTAATGTTGCAGACTTGGATATTGTCTGTGGCGCACAATTGCAGGAACCGCTCTAGCCGCGCAGACGAGTGTTCTGGACCTTGGCCTTCATAACCATGCGGTAACAGCATCACCAGACCGTTGGCCCTAAGCCATTTGGCTTCGCCCGCAGCGATATACTGGTCGATCATGATCTGAGCACCATTGGCGAAATCGCCAAACTGCGCTTCCCAGAGGACCAGCGATTTGGGATCGGCCATCGCAAAGCCATATTCGAATCCAAGCACGCCATATTCGGATAGCGTGCTGTCATAGACCTCGAATTTGCCGTGGGGCAGCGTGGTCAGTGGAATGTACTTGTCTTCGCTCTCTTGATCGACCCAAACCGCATGGCGTTGGCTGAAAGTGCCGCGACCAGAGTCCTGGCCTGACAAGCGTACGCCATATCCTTCCATCACAAGGCTGCCAAAGGCGAGTGCCTCTGCGGTGGCCCAATCGAAGTGGGTGGCGTCATCGTCAAACATTGCGCGTTTGGCTTTGAGTACGCGGGCAAGCGTTTTGTGAATGTTGAGGTCTTCGGGAACGTCGGTCAGCACACGGCCAAGCGATTCAAACATTTTGGGTTCGATCGCGGTTTCAACATTGCGTCGCGCGGTTTCAGGATCGACTGGTTTGTTCAGACCCGCCCAGCGTCCGCCAAACCAGTCTGCTTCGTTGGGGCTGTAGCTTTTTGCAGCTTGAAATTCCTCTTCGAGCTGCGCGGTGAATTCGGCTGCGACGCCTTCGCGGTGCCCTTCTTCGATGACGCCTTCTGCGATCAGCCGGTTCTCGTAATGCACCGAGACCTTGGGATGTTTGCGAATTTCGTCATACATCAAAGGCTGAGTGAATTTTGGCTCATCGCCTTCATTGTGGCCAAAGCGGCGATAACACCACATGTCGATCACAACGTCGCGGCCAAAAGTCTGGCGGTATTCCACCGCAAGCTTACACGCGAAGGTGACGGATTCGGGATCATCGCCATTGACGTGCAGGATTGGTGCCATCACGCCTTTTGCAACGTCGCTAGGGTACGGCGATGAACGCGCAAATCGCGGCGACGTTGTAAAGCCAATTTGGTTGTTGATGATGAAGTGGATGCAGCCACCTGTATCGTAACCGTTGACGCCCGACAGGCTCAGGCTTTCCCACACGACACCTTGTCCGGCAAAGGCGGAATCGCCATGGATCAGGACAGGCAGAACCTCTTCTTTCTTGTCCAGATCATCGCGGTTGGCTTGCTGTGCGCGGGCCTTACCCAGCACCACAGGATCAACCGTTTCCAAGTGCGATGGGTTGGGCACGAGGCTCATGTGAACTTCGATCCCGTCAAATTCGCGGTCTGTGCTGGTGCCGAGGTGATATTTCACATCGCCAGAGCCGCCAACATCTTCTGGGTTGGCAGAGCCGCCAGAAAATTCGTGGAAGATGACTTTGTACGGCTTGGCCATGACATTCGCGAGCACGTTCAACCGGCCGCGGTGCGCCATGCCATAGATGATTTCGCGAACGCCTGCTTGACCACCTTGCTTGATCACCGCCTCGAGGGCGGGGATCATGCTTTCGCCGCCGTCTAGGCCAAAACGCTTGGTCCCGACATATTTCTTGCCAAGGAACTCTTCGTATTGCTCGCCACGAAGGACAGCCGCGAGGATCGCTTTCTTACCTTCCGGCGTGAACTTGATAGTATCGCCCGGACTTTCAAACTTGTCCTGCAAAAACCGACGTTCTTCGGTGTCGGCGATATGCATGTATTCAAGGCCAACCTTGCCGCAATACACTTCCTGAAGTCGCTGATAGAGCGCGCCAACCGTGGTCCATTCCAAGCCCAGAACATCGCCGACATAAACCTCTTCGACCTCTTTGCCGTCGAGGCCATGAAAGGCGAGAGTGAGCTCTTCGGTATCACCTTGTTTCTTGGAAATGCCCAACGGATCGAGGTCCGCTCCCAAATGCCCACGCACCCGGTAGAGCCGCACCAAAGTCATCGCCTTGTTCGACAGGTCCGATGCGTATTCAATCGCTTTGGGGTCGGTCGATTTACCGGCCGTCTTCGCCGCTTTCCCCACTGCCACACGCATCTGCGTCGGGTCCATCGCGCTGGCGAAGTCGGCATCCGCTTCGGCAGCTTCGGAAAGCCATTTGGGATTGGCCCAAGAAGGTCCGGGCTGCGGGCCTTCCTGATCGTAGCTTTCCGGGACGAAGGTTTGCGCTTCTTTATTCATGGCAATGTTCCAAGGGAAGGAAGGGGGTGAGGCGGTTTCGGGATTTCTGCCTCACCATAAAAATTAGGCCATTTCTTTAAGCATGGCATCGAGAGTAGTGCCCAGTTCGCTCGGCGATGGCGATACGCGGATACCGGCATCTTCCATCGCTGCGATCTTGTCGTCTGCTCCGCCTTTGCCGCCTGAAACAATCGCGCCAGCGTGGCCCATCCGGCGACCCGGAGGTGCCGTGCGGCCAGCGATAAAGCCGACGGTCGGCTTAGACCGGCCCTTAGCGGCTTCCTGCTTGAGGAATTCAGCCGCTTCTTCTTCCGCGCTTCCGCCGATCTCGCCGATCATGATCATCGATTTGGTGTCAGGATCGTCGAGGAATAGGTCGAGAACATCGATAAAGTTGGTGCCGTTTACGGGGTCACCGCCAATGCCAACCGCCGTGGTCTGACCAAGGCCAACCATGGTGGTTTGGTGCACCGCTTCGTATGTAAGCGTGCCAGAGCGGCTGACCACGCCAACCGAACCCTTTTTGAAGATCGAACCGGGCATGATGCCGATTTTGCACTCTTCCGGGGTCAGAACGCCGGGGCAGTTTGGACCGATCAGGCGCGATTTTGAGCCGGTCAGCGCAGCTTTTGCGCGAACCATGTCGAGCACAGGAATGCCTTCGGTGATGGCGATGATCAGCTCAATCTCGGCATCAATTGCTTCGCAGATCGCGTCAGCGGCGAAGGGAGGTGGCACGTAAATGCACGAAGCGGTCGCACCGGTCGCGGCTTTCGCCTCGGCGACAGTGTTGAACTGCGGGATGCCGATATGCGTTTGCCCACCTTTGCCCGGCGTCACACCTGCCACCATCTGCGTGCCGTAAGCGACTGCTTGCTCGGTGTGGAATGTGCCCGTGTTACCGGTCATACCTTGGGTGATGACTTTTGTGTCTTTGTTTACGAGGATGCTCATTCGTCGCCCTTTACTTGAGAATTATCATATCGAACTGAACTGACAATCAATCCCTTGCCGGGAAATATTGGTTTGCTGTCAGGTGGAACAAAATAGGCTGCAACAAAACGTGGCGCTCGCAAGTGGCTTGGCGCCCACACAAGCACTTCCGTATCACCGCTTCGCTTGCGATCAGTTGGCTGCTTTCCAGTCCACGCTAAGTACTCGTGATCAGTTGGTGCAACGGCATTTTCGTCGATCAATTTGCACTCGAAAGTACCTTCTCCGTTCGGTGCATGCACGTCCAACGCAAATACCGTCCTAGTTCCAGAATTCTCACGAAATATGAGAAGCTCATACTCGAATTCTGAAGACGGCATTTTCGTCAGCGCCGCTGCGAGACTTGCTTGGTCGGTCCCATTTTCTGGCTCGAAAGAGGCCCAGCCCAATACTTTGGAGGCATCTTGAACGTCTGCGACTGTCTCGCTTGTTCCGCACAAAGCGTCAAATGCCTCAAGCGCCGGAAGAACCTGTCCAGAGG
>CAZOLE010000211.1:0-4050 GCA_964580445.1 uncultured Porphyrobacter sp. | reverse complement strand
CTACATGGTCGCCGGCTTCGTTCACGGAGTACTCAACACCGACAATATGAATGTGAGCGGTGAGAGTTTTGACTATGGCCCATGGCGATGGCTGCCGGTTTGGGATCCAAGCTTTACCGCCGCCTATTTCGATCATGGCCGGCTTTACGCCTTTGGTCGGCAGCCCGAAGCTCTACATTGGAATTGCGCGCAATTGGCGGTGTCCTTGCGATTGCTTGCCGACAGCGAACCATTGCTGGCGGCGCTCAACCGATATGGCGAACTTTATATGCAAGCGATCGCGCGTCGTTGGTGCTGGCGGCTGGGCGTAGAACCGCGGGGGAACGAGGAGGACAGCGCGCTGGTCACTGCATCAGAAAAGCACATGCGCGACAACAGCATGGGGCCTGACGCTTTTTTCTTCGCGCATCGAGGCGGTCGTGAAGCACGAGGTGAATTGGCCGATGCATTGGCGCCCTATCGCGCCGTAGATTACGACCATGATTATTGGTCCTGCGAAAAGCCTCAAACTATGCTGATCGAAGAAGTTGAGGAGATTTGGGCTGCGATTGACGAGCGCGACGATTGGTCCCTGCTTGATTCAAAGATCGCTGCCATTCGCGACATGGGCGTTGCGCATGGTCAAGCACCCATTCCTGCAGGCCACACCTGATGCACAAAAAGCAACAGGGGTCTTCCCTTTCGTAACGCGCGCGACTACCAATCTCGGCAATTCACTATGACCGATGATGCAGCTCCTTCTAAATCTGATAAGATACTGATTTCCCACGCTCCTGCGACGGGAGAGGAATTATGGCGCGGCGAATTTGGTGATGTAGCCGAAGCGGTGAGCAAAGCGCGGCGCGCCTGGCCGGAATGGGCGGCTCAACCTCTGGCTAACCGGATCGAAATGATGCGACGTTTTGCCAACGAAGTGCGCAAAGCGGCTGACGAGTTAGCGGAGCTAATCGCAAAAGAAGCGGGCAAGCCCTTGTGGGAGGCTCGCACTGAGGTGGATGCGGTCGTCAACAAGGTTGATATTTCCGTCAACGCCTACGCAGAACGGACTGGCAAGAAGAAGCTCGACAGCGCGATGCAAGGTTCTGCGGCCGTTCGCCACAAGCCACATGGTGTCATGACGGTTCTTGGTCCCTATAACTTCCCTGCACATCTACCCAACGGTCATATTGTCCCGGCCCTAATCGCAGGCAATGTTGTGTTGTTTAAGCCGTCGGAGAAAACACCGGCAGTGGGCGAGAAGTTGGTCGAGTGCTTCCATCGCGCAGGGCTCCAAGAAGATGTCTTGCAGGTTGTCATTGGCGGGCCTGAAGAAGGCAAGGAATTGGTCTCTCATCCCGGCGTTGATGGCGTCTTGTTTACAGGGTCTGCAAACGCTGGCATCGCGATCAATCGAAAACTTGCCGCCAATCCGGGTAAGATTGTCGCCTTGGAAATGGGCGGCAACAACCCGATTGTAGTGACAAGCACACCCAAGCTTTCCGATGCCGCCGTCCTTGTTGTGCAAAGCGCATTCACCACGGCTGGGCAACGCTGCACCGCAGCTCGCCGTTTGATTGTGCTCGAAGACGTTTATCAGCCCTTGATGGAAGAGCTTATCCCGCTGGTTCGCAAACTGGTGGTTGGTGATCCGATGGACGAAACACAGCCATTTATGGGACCGGTCATCGACAATGAAACCGCTGACCGGCTGAGCGAGAGTTTTCTCACGCTCGTTACTGCAGGCGGCAAAGCGCTTTCACATCTGCGCCGGACGCAGCCGGACAAGCCGTTTCTGACCCCTGGCATCATCGACACAACTGATATCGCCGAACGTCCTGATATCGAGTTGTTCGGTCCGGTGCTGCAAGTGATCCGCGTGCCTGACTTCGACACTGCAATTACCGAGGCGAACAACACACGTTATGGCCTGTCAGCATCGCTGATCGGGGGCTCACCAGAGGATTATGCGCGCTTCTGGGCGAATATCCGCGCTGGCATAATCAATTGGAATCGCCCAACCAATGGTGCGTCTTCATCGGCGCCATTCGGTGGCATCGGCCTGTCGGGCAATCATCGACCAGCGGCCTATTATGCGGCTGACTACTGCGCCTACCCTGTCGCCAGCACTGAAATGGAACAGCCGCGCGCGAATATCGGCGTCGGCCTCAAGCCCTAACGCAGTTCAACTCTGCCAATAGACTAGGTCGATAGCGCTGGTTCCGCCGGGGCCTTCGCTGGCTTCGACGACAAAACTGCGCCTTTCTCCGGTTGCGCGAAGCACTTCACCATTTTCGCCCAGCCGCGCGACTTCCATCTCTCCGCGGCTCGCCAGATTGAAGTAAAACTGCAAAGCATCGTCTGCGTCCGTAGGGGTCACATAGCGAACGATCCGAGTTGCGCAGCCGCCCTGCGATCCCGCCGCGCGCAGAACCATACCATGCGGCATGATTGGTGCGACATCGGGCATCCGGGCTGCCCAGATCATCCCTTCTTCAAGACCATTGGCGCAATTTTCAGGCGCATTGGCTGCGGCGATCAAATCCGAGGCTGTTGACGCCTTGTGCAGCTCGTTTTCGTTCTTGGTTCCGTCGCCATCCGGCAAATCGGCGATCTGTCCACCATTGATCAAAAACGCGCGCGCTGCTTCACGTGCCATTTCGGCAGCATCACTGCTCGCTAAAAGCGGGGGCAGAGCGTGGTCATGGCGGATCGTCACTGCTGCGTTGGCTTCGCTGCGGTAAGCAAGGTCGGCATCAACCATCAGCGGATCGTTCAGCGTTCGAGCGACCAAAGGATCGTTTTCGACAGCCTTCACGCCATCAGAATCGCTGTCTGAACTGCCTGAGCAAGATGCTAGCGCGAGCGTTGTCGCGGCAATCGCTGAAATTGAAGCAAACCGGGCCATATCGGTCGCCATAAAGGCTTTTGGTTAACAATCAGCTTGTTTCTAAGCCTGCCCAACATACGCCTTTGCGCAAATGAAAACGCCCCCATGCCACGTTGGACATGAAGGCGTTTCCCGCGACCGGTGGAAGTCGCGCCCCGACCGTTGGTGGGACGGTCTGAGGATAGAGAGAAGGCGACCAAATATTGGTGGGAGAGAGGCCGCCCCTCGAATTGATGATTCCTGTTTAGCTGAACCAGACTGAACGCCCTGCAATCAGGCATCGCAGCAAACATTCAGCTATGTTGCGCACAAACTTACAACTTGGACACAATCCCCGGCGCTTGCTTGCTGCAAGCGCCGGGCCTAGGCGCGGTCAATGGCCACACCCTCATCACAAGCAGGCTCACCCGCGCCGTCCGGTCTTCCCGCGGCTCTGGGCGCGTATATCTTATGGGGCTTTTTGCCGCTCTATTTCATGCTGGCGTCAGCCATTCCGCCGTTTGAATTGATCGGCTGGCGCGTGATTTGGACATTGCCGTTTTGCCTGCTGATCGTCGCCGTTCGAAAACAATTCCCGGCGGTAAAAGCGGCGCTGACAAACAAGCGCAATTTAGCAATGCTTTGCGTCAGCGCGTTCTTGATCGGGGCGAACTGGTTGGTCTACATTTACGCCATCACCTCCAATCAGGTCTATGCGACCAGCATTGGCTATTACCTTAACCCCTTGCTCAACGTGTTGCTCGGCACGATGATTCTGGGAGAGAAGCTGTCGAAGTGGCAGTGGCTGGCGGTTGCGATTGCAGCGTTGGCTGTGGGTCTACTCGCGCTGGGTTCGCTCACCAGCCTATGGATCAGCCTCACCCTCGCTTTGAGCTTTGGTTTTTATGGCATCGTGCGCAAACAGGTCGATGTGGGATCGCTTCCCGGCCTGACGATTGAGACAGGGATATTGCTGGTTCCTGCCTGCGCATTTGCCGCGTGGTATGCATTCTCTCCCGCAGGATCGACCTTTGGTTCAAACGCGTACCTGACCGCCCTGCTTATGGTTGCGGGTATCGTTACCGCTGTGCCACTCTTGCTGTTCGCAATAGCGGCGCGGCGAATGCCATACTCAACGCTTGGGTTTATCCAATATCTCGCCCCGACCATTGTCTTTATCCTCGGACTGTCGGTATTTGGAGAGG
>CAZOLE010000210.1:0-4056 GCA_964580445.1 uncultured Porphyrobacter sp. | reverse complement strand
CTTGGGCTCCATACCGCGCAGCATTGCCTGCAAGTCGCGTACGAAGTTCGGCTGCATCAAAGGATATACTTCGACAGGTCGGAATCGCCTGCAAGCTCAGTCAGCCGCTCGCGCACATAGGCTGCGTCGATTGTGACCGTTTCACCGGCGTGATCTTCGGCTTCAAAACTGATCTCTTCCAGCAGTTTCTCCATTACCGTTTGCAATCGCCGTGCCCCGATATTTTCGATGCTGTCATTCACTTGCGCCGCGATCTTGGCGACTTCAGCGACGGCATCTTCGGTAATGTCGAGGGTCACGTCCTCAGTACCGATCAAGGCGCGATATTGCTCGACCAAGTTCGCGCGGGTTTCGGAGAGGATCCGCACGAAGTCCGCCTCGGTTAGCGCGCGCAGCTCAACCCGGATCGGCAAACGTCCCTGCAATTCGGGCAGCATGTCGGATGGCTTGGCAACATGAAACGCCCCCGATGCAATGAACAGCACGTGGTCCGTTTTCATCGGGCCATGCTTGGTCGAAACCGTAGTCCCTTCGATCAGGGGCAAAAGGTCGCGCTGCACCCCTTCGCGGCTGACAGATCCACCGCGCACATCGGATACGGCAATCTTGTCGATCTCATCGAGAAAGACGATGCCATTGGTCTCCGCATTTTCAAGCGCAACACGGGCGACATCATCCTGATCGAGCCGCTTCTCCGCTTCTTCATCGACCAACTTATCCCATGCTTCGGGCACACGCAGCTTGCGCTTCTTCGTTGGGGTCTTGCCAAAGGCTTTGCCCATCATATCGGACAGGTCAATCATCCCGACATTGCCGCCCATATTGCCCATATCGAAAGGCATTGCGGGGGCTTCGGTGACTTCGATTTCAACCTCAACCTCGTTCATCGCGTTCTGAACGACGCGTTGGCGAAAGCTCTCACGCGTCGCTTCTGAAGCGCTGTCCCCGACAAGCGCGTTAAGCAAGCGCTCCATCGCCGCTTCACTTGCGGCTTCGCGCACAGCCTCACGGCGGCGTTCTTTCTCCAGCCGAATAGCCTCTTCGACAAGGTCGCGAGCAATCTGTTCAACGTCACGGCCGACATAGCCGACTTCGGTGAACTTGGTGGCCTCCACTTTGACGAAGGGCGCTTCGGCCAGCTTCGCTAGACGTCGGCTGATCTCGGTCTTGCCGCAACCGGTCGGGCCGATCATCAAGATGTTCTTTGGCGTCACTTCATCGCGTAAATCCGCACCAAGGCGTTGCCGCCGCCAACGATTGCGCAGCGCCACCGCGACAGCGCGCTTGGCGTCCTTTTGCCCGATAATGTGGTCATCGAGCGCGCCGACAATAGCTTTGGGTGTGAGGTTGTCCATGCGTGTCTTTTCTAGTTTCTGGGTTGCCGTCCATGTGGCGTGCCCGCCCAGCGGTTCAAGGCCTTAGTCATGGGTTGCTCAATGCAAGAATAGAAATACCAGCTCACCGCGAGCGTGACGAAGCATGCGGTTACAAGGTAGTCCAACGGACCGGGATCAAAGCCGGGCAAGCGGCGGTAAAACCAATTCCAGCTCCACGCGATAGGCACATGGAGCAGATAAAGCGCATAACTCATGTTCCCGAGCGCATTGATCAACCGTGGCACGGGCAAAGTGAGCGGCCCCGATAACAGCGCAAAACTGAGCAATGCAGCGGGAATGCCGCAATAGGCGGTATAGGTTGCACCGATGCCGAACGGCTCTGCGAAGTGAATGAGCGCGACCAGTGCCGGGATCGCCGCAAGTCCCGCCGACCAGCGCAGCCAAGCAGGGGCCACCCTGCCCTTCTCTCGCCACGCAGCAAGCGCGATGCCAACCACAAAAATCACCACAATCGTGCGGGTCAGCGTGAAGATGAGCGCGTTGTCCGGAGGAACGAATACGCCCAGGATTGCCACCGCCAAAAGCGTGGCACTTACCAACCACAGCGCCCGCGTTCGAGGCAGTATCAGGCACAGTCCAAACAGCGCATAGAATGCCATCTCGTAGAAGAGCGTCCAGCCGGGCCAAAGGAAAGGTATCGCCTTAAGCCCACCGTCTTCACCAGGCCAATAGGGGATCAGAAACGCCGAGTGAGCAAGATCGCTTGGGTCAACATCTCTACCCAAAAGTGCCACGAACACCAAAACCAAGAGCGCGGTCGCAATCCAGTAAGGCGGCATAATGCGGACAATCCGCCGGAACCAAAATGTCATCGCCCCACGCGGCGCGCCAAACAGGTCTCGCGAAGACACAACCATTACATAGCCGGAAACCACGAAAAACAGCGCCACGGCGGCTTCGCCCACGAAAGGGTGCGCGCGAGACAAGCCCAGCCCCGTTTCGATATGATCGGCAAAGCCCCACGCAAGGTGCGCGAAAGTGACCCAGCCCGCAGCCAAAGCGCGCATCGCTTGGATAGCAACGAGCTTTCCATCTTCGACTTGGCCATCTTCGACTTGGCCATCTTGGGCCTGCGCGTCTTGAGCTTGAGCTTCCATCGCATCCCCCGGCATGCGGTCTGAATGAGCCTCCTAGGCAAGCTGTTCACTGCGCGCAAATTCCTGCGGCAGTCGCACGGGCAAAGTTCACGATAGCCGTGTCTTTAAGCACTTTACGAGGATTTATTTGTCAGCATGCAAGCGGGCAGCTATCGCTTAAAAAAACAGACCTACAGGGGTACCAAATATGTTGCGCATTGCCATTCTTCTCATCGGAGCAACCGCGCTCACTGGGTGCGGGCCGGGATTTGAAGACAAGCTTGCCGGGACATGGGATTGCGGAACTGAACTGGAAGCGCCGAACAGCAAGTTCACCGTGCAACTGAACTACAAAGAAAGCGGTGAGATAGATGGCACCATGGTCTATGAAGAAACCCAAGGCGAAGACACGATGAGTGTTCGCGGCGGGCTAGACGGAACTTGGGACTATGACGGTGAAACACTCATCCACAAAATGGCCGAAGAATTTGAAGAGCTGAAAGTCAATGGAGAAGTCATCCCTCGCGCAGAGGTTGACCCGGCACTCATCGAAGGATTCCGTGGCGAAGACAGCTATGAAAACCCTGTCGATCTCGTCGAAGAAGAGCTGTTGTGGTACAAGGACGATACGCGCGCCGAGGTTGAGCTGCGCTGCAAGAAAGCGGCTTAACGACTTCGTTCTTAGGCCGTCATTGACGGCAGCCTCAGACCGTTTCCACCGTCACATTACCGTTGGTAAAGACGCAGATGTCTGCGGCGACGGCCATGGCCTTGCGCGCAATCGTTTCGGCATCGTCTTCATATTCCGCTAGCGCGCGAGCGGCGGCGAGAGCATAGTTCCCGCCAGAGCCGATCGCCGCGATGCCACCTTCGGGTTCCAATACATCGCCGTTGCCGGTGAGCACCAACAACGCCTCTTTGTCAGCGACGATCATCAACGCTTCGAGGTTGCGTAGATATTTGTCGGTACGCCAATCCTTCGCGAGCTCTACAGCCGCACGGGTTAGCTGACCGGAATATTGCTCAAGCTTTTTCTCAAGCCGTTCAAACAATGTGAACGCATCGGCGGTTGCCCCGGCAAATCCGGCAACCACTTTCTCGCCTTCGCCAATGCGGCGAACCTTGCGTGCATTGGGCTTCATCACTGTGTTGCCCATGGAAACTTGTCCATCACCAGCAATCACAATGTTGTCACCGCGTTTCACGCCGACAATCGTGGTTCCATGCCACTCGATCAGGCCGTGGCTATCATTTGAATGAGTCATGCTGCGCGATATGGGCGCTTGAGCCAGCGGGTCAAGCCGTGCCGCGGATCACAGCGGCCCTCTTACGGGCCACCAGCACCCGGAGCGCCGACCTGACCAATGTTGCCAAACAGGTCTTCGAGGAAGCCGCGCTCGCGACCGAGAGTTGGCGTTTTGTCGCCTTCTGGGCGCAGATAGACCACATCTTCGATCCCACTGCGCTCAATCGAAGCGACATTGCCGGCATCATCGAACTTTACCGCCAAGACCCCATGCGTGCGGATACGCGGTCGCACGAAAGGACGTCGCCCGGTTACGCTCGACACATAATACCAAGTC
>CAZOLE010000209.1:0-4058 GCA_964580445.1 uncultured Porphyrobacter sp. | reverse complement strand
CTACTCGCGACTACGGAGCCGGGTGACGTGGTGCTTGATCCGTTCTTTGGCACGGGCACAACCGGCGCGGTAGCTAAGCGTTTGGGTCGCGAATGGATTGGGTGCGAACGCGAGAAATTCTACCGCGATGTTGCAAAAAAACGCGTAGATAAGGAACTTCCGCTCGATGAAAGCGCTTTAACCACCATGCAGAGCCGCAAGGCCGCGCCCCGGGTTGCCTTTGGGACGCTAGTGGAAAACGGACTGATCGCGCCCGGCACCAAGGTGTTTGACAAAAAACGCCGCTGGGTTGCGACAGTTCGGGCCGATGGCTCGGTTGATTGCAAAGGACAGACCGGCTCGATCCATGGGCTGGGCAAAGAATTGCAAGGCGCGCCAAGCTGCAATGGCTGGACCTTCTGGCATTATGAAGATGGCGGCGAAGTGAAACCGGTCGATGCCGCGCGGCAGAATTACCTGCTTGCCAACGAAGACTGACGCCTGATGGCCGCCAGCGTTTACCTTCATCCAATTGGATTTGCATCTGGCCCACAGGCAGAAGATGGCGCTGCCATCCGACTTGCAGGCTCAATGGTTTATGCCAGCCGCTTTGCGA
This sequence comes from uncultured Porphyrobacter sp., assembly GCA_964580445.1. Lineage (GTDB taxonomy): Bacteria > Pseudomonadota > Alphaproteobacteria > Sphingomonadales > Sphingomonadaceae > Erythrobacter. Next base: position 3,463 of record CAZOLE010000209.1, on the reverse strand, counting down.
TGCTGGTGCGCGAAGATGGGGCCGTGACGCAGCGGCTGTTGCTCGGCGCGAATGGGCTTGACGCAGCGCTGACCAGTCTTGATTCCTCGCTTGTCGAGGAGGCTCAGAACCAATGGGCCAATCTGCAAAAGGTTCATCCCCCGCTCCAGCTTGGTGAGCGCAGCATCCGCTTTGACCAGCCGCAGGTTATGGGCATCCTCAACGTCACGCCAGACAGCTTTTCGGATGGTGGCGAGTTTCTGGAACGCCCGGAAGCGGGGATGGATTACGCTGCCGCCATGCTCGAAGCGGGCGCAGCAATCATCGACATTGGTGGCGAAAGTACACGTCCTGGCGCGGCTGCGACATGGGAAGGCGATGAGAAAGACCGCGTTCTGCCAGCGGTTGAATATTGCACAGGCATGGGCGCAGCGGTCAGCGTTGATACGCGGCGCGCAGGTGTGCTTGAGGCAGCATTGGAAGCTGGCGCGCATTTGGCCAACGACGTCTCAGCCATGCGCTACGATGATCGCATGACCGAATTGGTCGGGAAGAGTGGGTGCCCTATCGTGCTGATGCATGCGCCCGGTACTGGCGAAGACTTGCATGAAGGCGGTACCTATGGCGATGTGGTCAGTGAGGTGTTTGACTTCCTCAAGTCCGCCCGTGCCAAAGCGATTGAGAGCGGCATTGGCGAAGAGAAAATCATGCTCGATCCCGGTATCGGATTTGGCAAGTCAGTCGCAGATAATCTCAATCTTTTAAACGCTTTACCGCTGTTCCATGCGCTTGGCTCGCCTCTGCTTCTTGGCGTCAGTCGCAAGCGAATGATTGGTGCGCTCAGCAATGAAGAAGGCGCTCATATGCGTCTTGGCGGCTCTATTGCCCTAGCGACTAAAGGCATGGATGCAGGCGTTCATATGCTGCGTGTTCATGATGTTGCTGAGACGGTTCAAGCCCGCAATGTCTGGCGCGGTTTGCGCGATGCAGCGCTGACAGATTTCGCGCTATTGCCGCAAGAATAGTCAGCGCGCATCTCCATTATCTCAACGAACTTGTAACCGATCGTAAAAGCGACCCGAATGGCGAGGTACCCCTAACAAACAATACGGTCGGTACCTTATATGACATCCCCTATTTCTTCCCGTACTTTTGGCTTCCTCATCACTCTTCCCACGCTTGGTCTCGCAGTTCCCGCTGCCGCTCAATCCGCTGGCGATGAAGTCGATGGCGGGGTCTATGTCTCCGTCCAAGCTGGCGTCACTTCGCCAAGCGATGAGATTTTTACTGGCGTCCAAAACCCCGATGTTGGATCTCCCGGCGCGGCAGGCGCACCCGCAGAAGTGGCGGTCGGTTACAACGAAGGTTTCACCGGCGCGGTGGCAATTGGCTATCAATTCCCCTCGCGCTTCCTCGGCCTGTTTCAACCAAGCCTTGAAGTAGAGTACGCCTATGGCGAAGCGGATGTTAGCGAAGGATCATTCAATGGCGGTGATCAGACCTTTGGCGGCAACATCGAAACGAACAGTTTCACCATAAATTATCAGTCCGAGATTCGTTGGTCTAACAATCAGGTTGTGGTTCCTTTCTTTGGCAGCGGTATCGGTGTCACGGACGTAGAGAGCAATGCGACCTATTTCCCCAACAATGGCATTGCCACCGCGCCGACATTCGCTGTGACAGAAGGCGGAACGGCGTTTCTCTATCAAACCAATGCCGGACTGCGGTTCGAACTGACTGATACGCTCTCGCTGCAAGGCCGTGTGCGCTATCAGAACGTCAGCGGGCTAGATTTCGAACGCACATTTGTCGGCGGCGGTGCTGACATTTTCAATTCTGAGCTTGATGGCGGCTATGAAACGGTGAGCTTCCTAGGAGGCGTTCGTTTGCGTTTCTAACTTCGCTCCCAGTACGTAATTGGCAAAGGCCTCTTCCTCAGATGATGGGGAAGGGGCCTTTTTGCGTTGCAGTGCGTCGCGAATTCGTCATGGTGGCGCTCCATATGCTCAGCCAGTTTTGTTTCAGGAGTCCTTCCATGCGCAGTCTCTCGCTTGCCCTAGCAGCTATTACTTTAGGCACCGCGCCAGCATTGGCTCAGGAAAGCCCCAGCAATGGCGCTGCGCCGGGTGAGGTGTCTCTTACGGCTGGGGATGTGCTTGAGCCCTACTATGCCAAGCTGCGTGAAACGATCAATTTGCCAAAGGCTGGACCAAATGCGTCGCTGGCTGCGGATTCGACGCTAACGCGGATCGCCTTTGGTAGCTGCAACCACCAATCACGCAGCCAACATATGTGGGCTAAGATTGCGGCGAGTAATCCGGACCTTTTCCTATTCATCGGAGACAACAATTACGGCGATCAAAACTGGAAAGGCGATCCCTCGCTAAGCACTTTGCGGGCCGCCTATGCACTTCAGGCGCAGACACCGGAACTAACCGAATTCCGTCAAAAAGTGCCAATGATGATCACATGGGACGATCACGATTTTGGCTTCAACGATGGCGGCGCAAACTTCGCCTTTCGCAATTGGTCAGAGACGATCTTCGAGACATTTTGGGGATCATCCGCCGAAGTGAAATCGCGTCCCGGCATCTATGAAAGCCGGATGTTCGGCGAAGATGGCAAGGTCACACAGGTAATCATGCTCGACACCCGCTTCTTCCGCTCTGATTTTGAAGCAATGGGATACACGCCAGAACGCCCGCCGCTTGGGCCCTATGTACCAAGTCAGGATGCCTCGAAGACGATGTTAGGCAAGGCGCAATGGCAATGGCTGGAGCAGGAGCTGGCTAAGCCGGCGGATCTGCGCGTTCTGGTGTCCTCAATCCAGGTGATTACGGACGCACACAATTACGAAAGCTGGGAGCAATTGCCGCTTGAGCGCGAGAAGCTCTATCGCGCGCTGGCAAACCGAGAGGACAGTGGGTTGGTGATACTGTCGGGCGATCGCCATGCGGGTGGCATTTACTCTGACGTTACGCCTGAAACCAAAGGCAAGAGGGTATGGGAGCTAACCAGTTCCTCGCTCAATTATTCGTTCTCGTCTACAGAGCGGAACACCGAGCGTGAACCCGATCCCAAGCGGCTGACCGACTTCATCTCAGAAGAGAATTTCGGACTTGTGGAGATCGATTGGAGCAAGCGCAGCTTCACCACCAGCCTACGCGGCAGCGAAGGCGAAGTGCGGGTGACGCGGACTGTGAATTGGTAGGGCTTAAAGCGTAAAGCCGCCGTCTGAAACCAGCACATGTCCGGTTAGGTTCGATCCTGCATCAGACAGCATATAGAGGATGTTATCTGCGATCTCCTCGCTGGCAGCGAAGCGGCCCAAAGGCGTAGTTCCTGCCATCGTCTTAATCGTCGCATCCCGGCCATGCTTTTCAACCGCTAGTTTGAAGTCGGGCGAGCTTTCCCAAATGGCAGTATCAACACCACCGGGTGCGATTGCGTTGACGCGGATTTTACTCGGAGCGCCCTCCAGAGC
>CAZOLE010000208.1:0-4061 GCA_964580445.1 uncultured Porphyrobacter sp. | reverse complement strand
GACCTGATGATGCAGAAAGCTGCGCGCTTCGGCATGAATGTGAATCTCCGGGCCAAACAGGCCATCGACCCGCTCGACATCCAGCCGGTCCAGCGTCTTCACCGGGTCTTTCGCCTGACACATCGTAGATCGGAACGTCGTGAAATCGTGCAGACCGACCAGCGATTGCGCGGCGCGGTGCATCGCCTCGGCATCCAATTCGGGCACGACTTGCCAAACCCGCTGCTTAGCCAAGGCGGCAGGCGCGCGGCGATTGGCAATACGGTAAAGATAACGCCGCCCGATGCAGGAAAAGCGCGAATGCCAATCCTCGCTGACAATCTCGCAATGGTTCACGCCAATCGGGTTGGGGCGCAGATGCGCGTTTAGCGCCTCCATCAGGCGAAACGGGGTAAGGTCTTTTTCGATATCGACATGGCTGACCATCGCCATCGCGTGAACGCCCGCATCCGTGCGGCCAGAGGATAGCAGCGTCACCTCCTCGCCCGTAACCTTGAGCAGCGCCTCTTCGATGGCCTGTTGCACGCTTGGCCCGTGCTTCTGACGCTGAAGCCCCTGAAACGGGGTGCCGTCAAATTCATAGGTGAGTGCGAATCGGGTCAAGTCAGCACCGTCCCTAGTTCCACCGGTCGCCCGCGCACAAAGTCCTCACGATCCATTGCCGGTTTGCCCGCGCGTTGCAGGCGAAGGGGGCGGATCGCGCCACTGCCGCAGGCTATGGTTAGCTCGCTATCCATCACTTCGCCCGCTTCGCCCGATCCTTCAATCGGCTCAGCCAAGAGCAACTTAACGCGCTCGGACTGCTCTTCATCGCCCAGTTCAAACCAAGCGCCGGGGAAGGGCGCTAACCCGTGAATGTGCCGGACAACTTCATTTGCGGGCCGCGACCAGTCGATACGTGCCTCACTCTTGTCGATCTTAGGAGCGTGCGTCGCAAGCGCATCATCCTGCACTTGCGGCGGATAGGCGGAGAGGTCTCTTAGCACCTCGACCATAGCCTCCGCGCCCAGCTCAGCCAGCTCATCAAAGAGTTCGCCGGTGGTTTTTGCTTCAATTGGCGTTCGCACCACATGCAGCATGGGCCCTGTATCGAGCCCCGCTTCCATCTGCATGATCGTCACGCCGGTTTCCTCATCACCCGCCATCACCGCGCGATGAATCGGCGCAGCCCCGCGCCAACGCGGTAGGATCGAGGCGTGGATATTGAGGCAACCATGTTTGGGCGAATCCAGCACTTCTTGCGGCAAGATCATCCCATAGGCCGCCACCACGGCGATATCAGCTTGCAAAGCTGCAAACTCGCTTTGAGCCTCGGCATTGCGCAGAGATTTGGGCGTGCGCACCTCTATTCCCAACTCATCGGCTTGCGCGTGAACCGGGGAAGGGCGCAGTTTCTTTCCGCGGCCTGATCGGCTTGGCGGCTGCGAGTAAACGCAGGCGATCTCATGGCCAGCCGCATGCAGCGAGACCAGCGCAGGCACCGCAAATTCGGGCGTTCCCATAAAGATGATGCGCATAAGGTTAGCCATTGACCTTTGTTAGAGACGCGCCAGCCCCTATCTCTCCCCCCATGGCATCGCAAGAGATCGAAGCGCTTTCCGGCGCGCTTGCCCGGCTACCAGGGCTAGGACCGCGTTCCGCGCGGCGGGCGGTTTTATGGTTGGTCAAGAACCGTGAACAGGCCTTGCCTGCCCTGCTTGATGCTCTCGGCGCTGTGTCTGACACGCTGATCGAGTGTGAAACATGCGGCAATGTGGATACCAAGAATCCATGCGGTATTTGCGCTGATCCGAAACGGGACGCCAAGGCGCTGTGCGTCGTAGAAGACGTCGCAGATGTGTGGGCGTTGGACCGCGCGCGTCTCTTCCAAGGGCGCTACCATGTGCTTGGCGGGCGGCTTTCCGCGCTGGATGGTGTTGGTCCGGAGGATCTGAACATCGCAATCTTGCTTGCTCGCGTTGACGATGGTGTTGACGAGGTGGTGCTGGCGATGAACGCCACGCTCGAAGGGCAGACAACCGCGCATTACATTGCCGAACGGCTGGAGGCGCATTCCGTCCGTATCACTCAACTTGCGCACGGCCTGCCGGTGGGCGGGGAGCTCGATTACTTGGATGAGGGCACATTGGCTCAAGCGCTACGGGCGCGCAGGCCCATTGGGTAGCAACGCCGAGCCAATCAATCACTCTAATCGCAACGCTCGTCTTGCGACAATCGCAGGCAACGCTTAAATCGCCGCTATGGCTATTCGCGAAATCCTTGAAGTCCCTGATCCTCTTTTGAAGACCGTCTCTGTTTCGGTGGAGCCGGACGAGTTCAACGACGAGTTGAAACAGCTTGTCGAGGATATGTTTGAGACGATGTATGACGCCCCCGGTATTGGCCTGGCGGCGATCCAGGTTGGCATTCCAAAACGCTTGCTGGTGATTGATCTTCAACCAGAAGACCCCGATGCAGAGCCGATTGAGTGCGATCATGACGGGCACAAACATACCCATCCCGCAACGAAGAAAGAGCCGCGCGTTTTCGTGAACCCGGTCATCCTCGACCCTGCCGAAGATATGTCGACCTACAATGAAGGCTGCCTCTCGGTTCCCGAAGTGTACGCCGATGTGGACCGTCCAGCAACTTGCACCGTCAAATATCAAGATTTGGACGGCAACCACCACACCGAGGATATGGAAGGCATGATGGCCACCTGTATCCAGCATGAGATGGACCACCTCGAAGGCATCGTCTTTATCGACCATCTGTCGCGGCTGAAGCGGCAAATGGCGCTGAAGAAGCTTAAGAAACTGCGCGCCGCGTAAGCTGGGGATATCCAACAAAGCGCTGGGGTTCCGCTTTTGTTCCATGCTATAAGGGGGCATGGATAATGCGATTCTTCTGCTTGTTGTTTTGATTGTTGGCCTTTCCGTTGGCGGGGTGGCTGCGTGGTTTTTTGCCTCGCGTCCTGCGGCGGATCTGCGCGAGCGGCTGGATGCGCGCGATGATGAATTCAAAGCGTTGGATGACAAGTTTCGCGCTGCTGTTTCAGAGCTGGCGACCATGTCCGAACGCGCAGCGCAAGCCGATGGGTTGGCGGATTCTTTAGAGACAGCGCGCAGTGAGCGTGCGCAGCTTGCCAACCGTCTGGCGTCGCTTGAAAGCACCGCAACGGAGCGCGAGAAAGCCTTTGAAGAACAGAAACGCGCGCTTACTCAGCAGCGCGAGGAACTGCTCAATCAATTCAAGGCAACCGGCGCAGAAGTGCTCAAAGCCAATCAGGAGGATTTCCTCAAACGCGCCGAAGAGCGGTTCAAACAGTCCGAAGAAACAGGCCAAGAGAAGATCAAAGCACTGCTCAATCCGGTGGGTGAGCGGCTGGAAAAGTACGAAAAACAGGTCGAAACGCTGGAGAAACAAAGGGTCGACGCCTTTGGTCAGTTAAACGGGCTTATCCAATCCATGCGCGAAGGGCAGGAAGAGGTTCGCCGCGAAGCGCAGCGGCTGGGCAATTCGCTGACCAATGCACCCAAGGCGCGCGGGCGCTGGGGTGAGCAGCAATTGAAGAACCTGCTTGAACAGGTGGGGTTGGCCGAACACACCGATTTCGAACTCGAGCATTCGATTGAAACCGAAGAGGGGCGTTTGCGTCCCGATGCGATTGTGCGCATTCCCGGTGGCAAAGTGTTGGTGATCGATTCGAAGGTGTCGCTGAACGCCTATCAGGCGGCGTTTGAGGCTGACGATGAAGAGGTGCGCAAGTCAGCGCTTGAAGATCACGTCCGCTCCATGCGCAATCATGTTCAGCAATTGGGTGCGAAATCCTACCAAAGCCAGTTTGAAGAAGCGCCCGATTACGTGGTGATGTTTGTGCCGGGTGAGCATTTTGTTGCCGCCGCATTGGAGACCGATCCGACACTGTGGGACTTTGCTTTTGAGCGCCGGGTGCTGCTCGCCACGCCCACAAATCTCGTCGCGATCGCTCGCACCGTAGCGCAGGTCTGGCGGCAGGACGGTTTGGCACGCGACGCGCAGGAAATTGGACGGATGGGCGCTGAGCTGTATGACCGTTTGCG
>CAZOLE010000207.1:0-4063 GCA_964580445.1 uncultured Porphyrobacter sp. | reverse complement strand
ATCGAGCTCACCTCAGTTGCTGTTCAGCCTCGCCATGATTAGAGAACGCTCCAACCAAAGAATAACACCAATGCTCAAATCGCTTCGCAACCTCTTTAAGTCCACCCCGCTTGCGCCGCTTCCGTCGGTGCCTGATGGAACACGCTATTATGTGATCGGCGATATTCATGGGCGGCTCGACCTTTACGACGCACTGATCAATGCTATTGATGCCGATGATGCGGGGCGTCCCGAAACGGATAGCCGGGTCGTGTTGCTAGGCGACCTAGTTGATCGCGGACCTGAAAGCGCTGGCGTCATTGCGCGCACTCGCGATTGGCAAGGCAAGCGCAACGTCCGCGTCCTTGCTGGCAATCACGAAGAGATGTTTCTTGAATCTTTTGAGAAGCCAGACGTGCTGCGCCATTTCCTTAAGCACGGCGGACGAGACACGGTCTTATCCTACGGCATTTCGCGCAAACAATTCAACGCGATGACGATTGAGGAGCTGTTTGCGCTGCTCCCTCAAATCGTACCGCAGTCTGACCGCGACTACCTTGCGAGCTTTGAAGAAATGATCGTCGCTGGCGATTATCTTTTCGTGCATGCGGGAATCGACCCTTCGGTTCCGATTGAGGCTCAGAAACGCAGCGATATGTTGTGGATCCGTGAGCGCTTCCTCAATCACGAAGGCCCATTGGAAAAAGTCGTGGTGCACGGCCACACGATCTTTGAAAAAGTGATGGATTGTGGAAACCGGATTGGGATCGACACTGGCGCTTTTAGGTCAGGTGTGCTTACCGCTTTAGTGCTCGAAGCCGACCAGCGGCGCATCTTGCAAGTTTGCGAAGACAATGGCCAGATCGAAGTCTTTCACGGCGACAGAGAAAAATAGGCTGCGCCGCAGCAGCGAGAATCGAAGTTTCGGGAAAAGGGCGAAGATGCCATGAAAATCGCAATGGTGGGGTCGGGCTATGTTGGGCTCGTGTCAGGGGCCTGTTTCGCTGATTTCGGTCACGAAGTCGTATGCATCGACAAGGATGACAGCAAAATCGCGCGGCTCAAGGATGGCATCATGCCAATCTATGAGCCGGGACTTGATGCGCTTGTCGCGAACAATGTCGAGGCTGGACGCCTATCTTTCACCACCAGTTTGGCCGAAGGAGTAAAAGATGCGAGCGCGATCTTTATCGCAGTTGGCACCCCTAGCCGCCGCGGTGATGGTCATGCGGATCTGACCTTTGTGCACGAAGTCGCGCGCGAAGTGGGAGAGAGCCTTGCGAATGACGCGGTGATTGTGACCAAATCGACGGTTCCGGTCGGCACTGGGGATGAAGTGGAACGCATCTTGGCCGACACCGGCACCAGCCATCGTTTCGCAGTTGTCTCCAATCCTGAGTTCTTGCGCGAAGGCGCGGCGATCGGTGATTTCAAACGCCCTGACCGTATTGTCATCGGTGCAGAAGATGATTTCGGCCGTGAGATCATGCGCGAGGTGTATCGCCCGCTGTTCCTCAACGAGTCGCCAATTCTGTTCACCGAACGGCGCACGAGCGAACTGATCAAATACGCCGCCAACGCTTTCCTCGCGACCAAGATCACTTTCATTAACGAAATGGCGGACCTGTGCGAGAAAGTCGGGGCGAATGTGCAAGACGTCGCACGCGGCATCGGCATGGATAACCGCATTGGCGCGAAGTTCTTGAATGCTGGTCCCGGCTATGGCGGATCGTGCTTCCCCAAAGACACTCTAGCGCTGCTCAAAACGGCGGAAGACTTCGACAGCCCAACCCGCATTGTCGAAGCGGTGGTCAAAACCAATGAAAGCCGGAAACGCGCAATGGGGCGCAAGGTCTTGGATGCGCTTGGCGGAGCAGAAGGAGCGCGCGGCAAGAAGGTCGCGTTGTTGGGCCTAACCTTCAAGCCGAACACCGACGATATGCGCGACTCACCCTCGATTGCGATTGCACAGACGCTCGCCGATGCGGGCGTGACAATCGCGGCTTACGATCCCGAAGGCATGGAAATCGCGCAGCCGCTATTGCCAATGGTTGAAATGTGCGATGATCCTTATGCCGCCATCGAAGGTGCGGATGTGGTCACCATCGTCACCGAATGGGATGCATTCCGAGCGCTGGATCTTTCGCGAGTTAAGTTACTGGCCAATGCGCCTGTGCTTGTCGATCTGCGCAATATCTACAATCCAGAAGACGTGCGCGCGGCTGGTTTTGCTTATTCGAGCATCGGCCGGGTCTAGACACCACGCGTTCGCGCGCGCAGAGTAACGTACTTAAGCCCAATGTGAATGCCCGTACAAGCAGGGCCGAGAAGGAATTTATGACCGCAGTCTTGAACGTGTTGAGCACCGCCTTCATCTTCGTGATCGGGATGATCGCTCTGTGTCTGGTCGTCGTGTTCATTGTCGACCGGTATCAGACCGCCGACACGGTGCGCCGCAACTATCCGGTGATTGGCCGGATGCGCTATATTTTGAGCGAACTTGGCGAGTTCTTCCGCCAGTATTTCTTTGCGATGGACCGCGAAGAGCTGCCCTTTAATCGCGCGCAACGCGACTGGGTTAACGACGCAGCCAAAGCACAAAGCACCAATGTAGCCTTTGGCTCGACGCAAACACTCGACCCGGTCGGTACGCCAATCTTCGTCAATTGCCCTTGGCCAACGCTGGAAGGTGATGGCGTCGAAGCAAGTCCAATGATGATAGGTGAAGGCGTCGCACGCACTCCTTACAACGCGCCTTCGCTCTTCAACATTTCAGGCATGAGCTATGGCGCGCTCTCAACCCCTGCGATCCGTGCGCTCTCGCATGGCGCAGCAAAAACAGGGTGCTGGCTTAACACTGGTGAAGGTGGCCTTTCCTCGCATCATCTAGAGGGCGGCTGCGACATCGTGTTCCAAGTCGGTACAGCCAAATATGGCGTACGCGATGAAGCAGGTCACCTCTCTGACGAAAAGCTCCGCGCAGTGGCTGCGCATGAGCAAGTTCGGATGTTCGAACTGAAGCTCTCACAAGGCGCAAAACCTGGCAAAGGCGGAATCTTGCCTGGTGCCAAGGTCAACGCTGAAATTGCCGCCATTCGCGGAATTCCCGAAGGCGAGGCGTCAATATCTCCCAATCGCCACAACGAAGTTGGTAATGTCGAAGAGCTGCTCGACATGATCCACCGCCTGCGCGAGGTGACGGGCAAGCCGGTTGGCATCAAAACTGTGATTGGTGCCTATGGCTGGATCGAAGAGCTGTTTAACGAAATCAATGCGCGAGGCCCACAAAGCGCGCCCGATTTCATCACAGTCGATAGCGGCGATGGCGGTACTGGCGCTGCGCCCTTACCATTGATGGATCACGTGGGGCTGACCCTGCGTGAGGCTTTGCCCATGTTAGTCGATTTGCGCGATGCGGCCGGCCTGAAGGACCGCATCCGTGTGATCGCCAGCGGGAAGCTGATAACGCCATCCGAAGTTGCATGGGCGTTGTGTGCGGGTGCTGATTTTGTGATTTCCGCGCGCGGTTTCATGTTTGCGCTGGGCTGTATTCAGGCGATGAAGTGCAACAAGAACACCTGCCCAACAGGTATCACCACGCATGACCCGTCGCTGCAACGCGGGCTCGACCCGACCAACAAAGCAGTTCGGGTGGCGAACTTCGTCGAACAGATGCGCAAAGAGGTTGGCGTGATCGCGCATAGTTGCGGCGTGCCGGGACCCCGGGGTCTAAAGCGCTTTCATGTAAGGCTCGTGTGCCCCGATGGCCGTTCGCGCCCGCTCGATGAACTCTATCCACCCGCCGCACCTAACGATACGGTCGCATCGTAGCGCGCTGTTTAACGCGGGCTTAGATCAACCCCGTAGCCAAGCTTCGCGCGCGCGCCGCAGCCGGTGTCGCTATTGCCGGCACTGATACCGCCAGTCCTGAAAGCATGATGCTCCTCCGATTGCCTTTGCATGGGGTGTAGATGAAGCGAGTCTTTCCGTCGGTGAACGGAAGGGTACCATAGATATGGGAAGGAGTGGATTTCGCTCAGTGAGACCGCCTAGTCCACCCGGTAATGTAGACGGTGTAATCACC
>CAZOLE010000206.1:0-4079 GCA_964580445.1 uncultured Porphyrobacter sp. | reverse complement strand
GTCATTGTCTTTCCCCCATTTGCACTGATTAGCGCTTGCGTAGTTCATCTTTTCCTTCCCGAAGATGAACAGGTGCGAATTCAGGAGCAGTGCAATTGCGTTTCTAATCCAATTTTGGCGGAAAGCCCGGTTCTGCTTTAGCCATTGCCGCTTGATAGGCATCACGCGCGCCTATGCGCTTAAGATAGGCTTGCAAGTTCGGCATCTGCTCGATGCTCATATCGTTGAAAGCCCGCGCGGTGGTGAGTGAAAAACCCAGCATAATGTCCGCCGTGGTGAACGACGAACCGCCGAAGTAATCCGCTTCACCCAAGGCATTCTCAACATGTGCCCAAGCATTGGTCACGCGCTTCATCAATGGCGGCGGCATGTCAGCGCCCACTGCATTCACTGCAATGCTCATCATACCATTGGTCATCAGCGTCGCGTTGGCGAAGTGATACCAATACAAATGCCGTGCAAAGTCAGGATGATCGGGGCCGGGAACCAGCGCGGCGTCTGGCGCGTATTTGCCCACAATGTAATCCATGATCGCGCCGCTCTCACCCAGCACTAGATCGCCATCGGTAATTACCGGGGCAATCTCCATCGGGTGCAACGCCTTCAATTCGGGAGGCGCCAGCCGCGTTTCAGGATCGCGATTGTAGAGCTTTAGATCATACTCAAGCCCCAGTTCCTCACATAGCCAGACGATACGTTCGCTTTGCGAAATACGCAGGTGGTGAATGGTCAACATAAAGCGGCTATCTCCTGAATACGTGGCTTGGCCAGCCTTGTAGGCTTGCCAGCCCGTGTGACAACTGTTCGTCTGTCTTTGGCATGCGAACAGGCAATTGGCCGGCGGCTGGAACAGCAACCGTTATGCATCGCGCTCGGTGTAGATTCTGCGAACTATTCGGCTGGAAAACGCGCTTCGCATGCGTCCAGATACGGCGCGGGGTTGCCCTGCGCAAATGCGGCCCTTGCCCCGTCCATTACCATTTGCTCTGGATTGCCAGCTCCCAACGCCGCAAGCAGTTCGGCATCGCTTTCAAGCGAGCGTTCCAAGCGTTGCTGCAGGTCTGTGTAGACCTTTTCTTTGTCGCCAAAGTCGGCGATGCTTTCTTGCATGCTACCGCCAATGAAACTTGCCATTGCATAGCAAGAAAAGGTGGCGTCCTGCTTGCTTTCAGGCAGTTCGGGTTTGCCATCATCGCCAGCGATGCCGAACTTCTCTTGGCATTTTGGAACGGCGCCGGCGTAATCCTTCGTCGCCAGCTCTTCAGCCAGTGGGTCGATGTCCTGGATACCGGCCATCGCCTGCTGAATGTCGAATGTTTCGCCCTTTGTCGATGCGATAAGCGGATATTGGATTGTTGTAGAGAATTGCTCGAGCGTGATTGGATCATCCTCATCGCGGCCAATGATGCCGCCTAATTCCAGTGCCTGAACCACGAGGCAAGTCTTGGCCGCTTCGTCCCAATCCTGTGGGATATCTACCGGCTCTGCGGAGCTGAAACATCCCGAAAGCGCGAGCCCAAATGTGCCCAAAAGCAATGCGGATTTCTTCATCGATTCCCCCTCAATTTCGTAGAGCTTGAACGCTCTCTAACCACTTTAAATCCGTTCGTATTTGGGGTTTGCGACATAATTCTTGCGACTTAGACAAAACTGTAGGGATCGATGTCGACCCCGACCCGTACACCGGGGGCAAAGTTTTGCGTGCTGACCCACGCGTTCAACGTGGCCTGCAAATTTGCTGTACGGCGTGCGTTCACAAGGAAGCGATAGCGGTATCGTCCGCGCAGCAACGCCAATGGAGCGGGGGCAGGGCCAAGGATATAAAGATCGTCAGATTGCTGTCTAGTATCGCCTAGCCGGTTCGCGGCCTCGCGCGCTTCTTTGTCGTCTTCGCTCGACAGGATTATCGCGGCCCAACGTCCGAATGGCGGGGCACCTGCATCGCGCCGCGCATCGGTTTCCGCTTTATAGAAGGCATCGCGGTCTCCATCAGCTATGGCGGCGATAACGGGCGCAGAAGGGTGGCGCGTTTGGATCAGGACTTCGCCCGGCTTCGCGCCGCGTCCAGCCCGCCCGGCAACCTGCGCGATCTGTTGATAGGTGCGTTCGGCTGCTCGCAAATCGCCGCCTTCAAGCCCCAAGTCTGCATCAATCACGCCCACCAATGTAAGCTCAGGAAAGTGGAAGCCTTTCGTTACCAATTGTGTGCCAACAATCACGTCGATCGCCTTGGCCTCAGCCTGCGCGATAAAGTCCGCCGCGCGGTCAGGTGAGCCCAAGGTGTCAGATGTCGCTACCACCACGCGAGCTTCGGGGAACAGCTGTGCTACTTCATCAGCAATGCGTTCGACACCCGGACCGCAAGCGACCAGACAATCGCCTTCGCCGCATTCGGGGCAGGCGTCTGGCACTTGCGTTTCTAAACCGCAATGATGGCAAGCAAGCCGCGCGGAAAGGCGATGCTCGACCAACCAAGCGCTGCAATTGGGGCATTGGAAACGGTGTCCGCATGTTCGGCACAAAGTGAGCGGGGCATAACCGCGGCGGTTCAAGAACAGCAGCGATTGCTCACCTGCGATTAGGCGTTCTTCCAAACCGTCGATCATCGGCTTTGACAGCCAGCGCCCATTCGCAGGCTGCTCCACAGTCAGGTCGATTAGCTTGATCTGCGGAAGTTGCGCTCCTCCAAACCGGCTGGGCAATTCAAGCCTAGTATAGGTCCCGCTGTTCGCCATGTGCAGGCTTTCCAACGCTGGTGTTGCGCTGGCGAGTACAACTGGAAAACCTTCGAACCTTGCACGCATGACCGACACATCACGAGCGTTGTAACGCACCCCGTCATCTTGTTTGAAGCTAACTTCATGGGCTTCATCGACAACGATCAATCCCAGCCGTGCATAGGGCAGAAACAATGCCGAGCGGGCGCCGACAATGACTTGCGCGGTGCCTTGCGAGATAGCGCGCCAAGCCCGCCTGCGTTCGGTCGATTTGAGCGAGGAATGCCACAGGACCGGCGGCGTCCCAAAGCGTTGTTCAAACCGGGTGAGGAAGTTCTCCGTCAGCGCGATTTCGGGGAGCAGCACCAGCACCTGTCGACCCATCCGGAGCGCTGCGGCAACAGGTTCGAAATAGGTCTCCGTCTTTCCGGAACCCGTCACGCCATCGAGCAGGAAGGGTTCAAATGTCTCCGCTTCAACGGAGGCAACCATTTGCTTCGCGACCGCCATTTGATCCGCGGACAAAGCAGGTTGATGAAAATCTGGGTTAGCGGCGGGATAAGGGCGGTCAATCGCAACGCTCACCGGTTCGATCACCCCTTGATTAACAAGTCCGCGCAAGACGCCATCAGACACGCCTGCAATCGCCGCAAGCTCACGGATGGTCGCTTGCTCACCTGCCAATGCGTCAATCGCTGTGGCGCGTTGAGGGGTCATGCGTTCAGGCGCGCCTCCGCTCAATCGATATTCAGTGGTTGTTGTTGGCCCACCAAGCGCGCCACCGCTTGACAACACCATGCGCGCGACGCTGGCGAGAGCGGCGCAGTAATAGTCAGCGGTCCATTCGATCAATCGCCGCAAAGGTTCTGATAATGGCGGTACGTCAACCACTTCGAGGAGCGGGCGAAGCTTGCTTGCGTCAAACTCGTCGCCCGGCAATCGGCCTTCGTCCCAGACTATGCCAGACACCTTGCGCGGCCCCAGCGGAGCGATGACAACGCTGCCCGGTTGCGTATTCATTCCATCTGGCACCTTGTAATCAAGCGCGCCAAGTGCTGCATTAAGGACAAGAAGACGGACGCGTTGCATAGACAAAGGGCTTATGGCGCGCACAACCGCTTACGGGCAAGGAGAAGGGACGCGATATGAACGCTCAAGACGAGAAAAAAATGGAACGCAGGCAGATTCTAAAGCTGGGAGCGGGTGGGGCGTTGGCTTTGACACTCCCTGCTTGTTCGACCTTACCCGGCTTTAGCCTTACCGATGCGGTGCGTCGTTTGTTGTTATTGTCGAGTGAAAACGCCTTTGCGCGTTTGACCGCAGATGGCGGTTATTGGGATAATCAAGTTGGTCAGCTTGGCC
>CAZOLE010000205.1:0-4088 GCA_964580445.1 uncultured Porphyrobacter sp. | reverse complement strand
AATGCTAAATCTTTCGATGGTCGTGGCAATTATGCGATGGGCCTCAAGGAGCAAATCGTGTTTCCTGAGATCAGCTACGACAAGATCGACAAAGTGCGTGGGATGGACATTATCTTGACCACTACTGCGCAAACCGATGATGAGGCGCGCGAATTGCTGCGTCTTTTCGGCTTCCCTTTTGAAGGCGAAGCACAGGAAAAGGCAGCGGCGTGAGCCAGCTGTTACAACGAGAAGAGAAGAGAGCTTAAGTCCAATGGCGAAACTGAGTTCCGTGAACAAAAACGAGCGTCGCAAGAAGCTCGTGAAAAAGTACGCAGCGAAGTACGAAAAGCTAAAGGCAATTGCCGACGACAAGTCGCTTGAAGAAAGCGAACGTCTGATCGCACGCCTGAAAATGGCTGAAATTCCGCGTAACGGTAATCCGACACGCGTGCGCAATCGCTGCGCCACCACCGGCCGTCCACGCGGCTATTATCGCAAGTTCGGCATCAACCGGATTGAACTTCGCAACCTCGGCAACAAAGGTCTGATCCCAGGCCTTACGAAGTCGAGCTGGTGAGGGACTGACATACTATGCCTATGACCGATCCATTGGGTGACATGCTCACCCGCATCCGCAACGGCCAGCAAGCGAAGAAGGACTCTGTTCTTTCGCCTGCGTCAAAACTGCGTGCGAACGTCCTCGAAGTGCTTCAGCGTGAAGGCTACATCCGTGGCTATTCTGAAGACGAGAGCGGCAAGCACAAAGCGCTGCGGATCGAACTGAAATATTTCGAGGGCGAGCCTGCGATTAAACATGTCGCACGCGTCTCCAAGCCTGGCCGCCGTGTCTATTCGGGTTCAACTGAGCTTCCGACTGTGCGCAATGGCCTTGGCATCACCATCGTCTCGACCCCGCGTGGTGTCCTTTCGGACAACGAAGCGCGCGAAAACAAGGTCGGCGGCGAAGTGCTCGCGGAGGTGTTCTGATGAGCCGTATTGGTAAGAAGGCTGTTGCGATCCCTGGCGGTGTTGAAGCCAAGATCGAAAACGGCACGTTGAGCGTGAAGGGGCCGAAAGGTACTCTTACATTGGGCCTGTCTGACCTGATCGATTACAAAGTTGAAGGTGATGAGATCGCCATCAAACCTGCCAATGACAGCAAGCAAGCGCGCGCCTTTTGGGGTTTGCAGCGTACTTTGGTGGCAAATTTGGTTGAGGGTGTGACAGAGGGCTTTTCTAAGACTCTGGAAATCTCCGGCGTTGGTTATCGTGCGAAGGCGCAAGGCAAGACCTTGAAGCTGGAGCTAGGTTTCAGCCACGATGTCAATCTGGATGTTCCAGAAGGCGTCGATGTTAAGACCCCGGATCAGACAACCGTTGAGATCAGCGGCATCGATAAGCAGGCCGTTGGTCAGTTCGCTGCTGAAATCCGCGAATTCCGTAAGCCTGAGCCTTATAAGGGCAAGGGTATCAAATATCGCGGCGAATATGTCTTCCGCAAGGAAGGGAAGAAGAAGTAAGATGGCAAAACTTTCTCTCTTTGAGCGTCGCCGCCGCCGTGTCCGCACGGCTTTGCGTTCGCGCGCAGGCGACAAGCCACGTTTGTCAGTGCACCGCACTGGCCGTCACATCTACGCGCAGATCATCAATGATGCTGAAGGCCGCACTGTTGCAGCAGCTTCGACCCTGGGCGTTAAGGCGTCTGGTGCGAATGTTGATGCCGCTGTGAAGGTTGGCAAAGATATTGCCGCTGCCGCGAAGAAAGCTGGCGTAACGACTGTCGTGTTTGATCGCGGCGGGTTCCTGTTTCATGGCCGCGTAAAAGCGTTGGCCGATGCCGCTCGTGAAGGCGGGCTGGAGTTCTGATTATGGCCGACGAGAACAAACCAGAAGAAACCGCAGCACCAGCGGAAGCAACACCGGCTCCCGAAGCTGCGCCAGCCGAGGCAGCTCCTGCTGCTGAGGCCGCTCCTGCTCCTGCTGAAGCCGCTCCCGCTGCACCGGCGGCAGCTGCTCCTCAACAAGAACAAAAAGGTCGTGGACGCGGTCGCGGTGGTAACCGTGATGGCGGTGGCCGTGGACGTGGACGTGGTGGCCGTGATGGTCGCAACAAGCGCGAAGAAGAAGATGATGGCATCATCGAGAAGCTCGTGCACATCAACCGCGTTTCCAAGACCGTAAAAGGCGGTAAGCGCTTTGGTTTTGCTGCACTCGTAGTGGTTGGCGATGGTCAAGGCCGCGTTGGCTTTGGTCACGGCAAAGCACGCGAAGTGCCTGAGGCGATCACGAAGGCAACTGCTGCAGCTCGTAAGAAGATGATCCGGGTGGCTTTGAAAGAAGGTCGTACGCTTCACCATGATGCCAATGGCCGCTTCGGCGCTGGCAAAGTGACGATCCGCACGGCTCCTCCGGGAACCGGCATCATCGCTGGTGGTCCTATGCGTGCTGTGTTCGAAAGCCTCGGGGTTGCCGACGTGGTGACCAAGTCGGTTGGCTCATCAAATCCGTACAACATGATACGCGCCACTTTCGAGGCACTGACTGATCAGACTTCTCCCAAGTCTGTGGCTCAGCGTCGCGGTAAGAAAGTCGCCGACCTTTTGGGTCGCGGCGGTGCAGACAAGGCTGAGGCTGAAGCCGACGCCGCAGCTGTGGTGGAGTAATCGACAATGGCTACTGTAAAGATCAAACAGATCGGTTCTCCGATCCGTCGTCCTGAAAGCCAGCGCAAGATCCTTATCGGTCTTGGGCTGAATAAGATGCACAAAGTCGTAGAACGCAAAGACACCCCTGAGGTGCGCGGCGCGATTGCGAAGATCCCGCATCTGGTTCAGGTCGTCGACTAAATTTAAGTGCCTCGCCATCGTGCGAGGCATTTCCTTTCAGCGCGCAGAAAAGCGAAAGCGAGTGCAACATGAAACTATCTGATATCCGCGATAATGACGGCGCCCGTAAGGGGCGCATGCGCAAAGGTCGGGGCATTGGTTCCGGTAAAGGCAAAACCGCAGCGCGCGGCCAAAAAGGTCAAAAGTCGCGTTCTGGTGTTGCGATCAAGGGCTTTGAAGGCGGTCAGATGCCGCTTCACATGCGTATCCCAAAACGCGGTTTCAACAACCCGTTTGGCAAAGACTTCGCTGAAGTGAACATTGGCATGGTCCAAAAGTTCATCGACGAGAAGAAGCTCGACGGTAAAAAAGACATCACCGAAGACGCTTTGCGCGCTTGTGGCCTTGTTCGTGGCGGCAAAAATGGTGTGCGTTTGCTCGGTAAAGGTGAAATCAAAGCTAAGGCGAAGTTCATCGTGGCTGGGGCGACTAAAGGCGCAATCGCTGCGGTCGAAAAAGCCGGTGGTAGCGTCGAAGTAACCGCTCCAATCAACGCCGAAGTCAAAGCTGCTAAAAAGGCAGCTGCGGAATAATGTGACAAAAGGGGTGCCGAGGGGTTCGACAACGGGCCTCTCGATCCCTACTTATCGTCTCTGAGCCGCGAATGAGTGGCAAACACACGGGATCGACGATACATCATGGCATCACGCGCCGATAACTTTGCAAGCAATATGAACTTTGGCAACTTTGCCAAAGCCACTGAGCTGCGCCAACGCATCTGGTTCACAATCGGGGCGCTCGTTGTGTTCCGTTTCCTGAGCTTTGTTCCGCTTCCGGGGGTTAATCCGGCGGCTTTGCAACAAGTCGCTGACCTTACTCAGGGCGGTATCCTTGACTTGTTCAACACATTTTCGGGCGGTTCGCTTGAACGGATGAGCCTGATCGCGCTGGGCGTGATGCCATACATTACCGCATCGATTGTGGACCAGATGGCCTCGGCGCAGCACCCGACATTGGCTGCGCTTAAGAAAGAAGGCGCAACCGGCCGTCAAAAGCTGAACCAATACACTCGGTATGGCACGGTGTTCCTGTGCGCGATCCAAGGTTATTTCTTGGCTTCGGGACTTGAGAGTTTCAGTGCGCAAAACGGGATCACTGCGGTGGTCAATCCGGGGTATATGTTCCGCGTAGGTGCCGTCATCAGCTTGATTGGGGGTACTATGTTGCTGCTTTGGTTGGGTGAGCAAATTACGGCACGTGGGATTGGCAATGGTGTATCGC
>CAZOLE010000204.1:0-4095 GCA_964580445.1 uncultured Porphyrobacter sp. | reverse complement strand
CCCACTGGAATTTGAGCCGCAAGTCGTGCTCTCCGATTTGGAAGGGCACTCCGATGGGTTGATTGCACTGACCGGAGCGGGTGAGGGCGCTCTCACCCGGCTACTGGCGGAAGAGCAACACCCTGCTGCACAAGCGCTGTGTGATCAGTTGCAAGCTTTGTTCCCAGAGCGGCTTTATATCGAGTTGGCGCGCGGCGGGGACGCGGCATGCGAGCGTGCAGAAGCGTTGCTTATCGACATGGCCTATGCCCGCGATTTGCCTTTGGTAGCGACCAATCCGGCGAATTTCGCCGAGCCGCATATGCACCGTGCGCATGATGCGATGCTGTGCATTGCCAACTCAACCTACATTGAGAACGAGGACCGCCCGCGCTCGCAATCCGAGGCTTTCGTTAAATCGGCGAGTATGATGGAAGAGTTGTTCGCCGACTTGCCAGAGGCTACCGCCAACAGCCTCGTCATTGCGCAACGCTGCGCCTACGCGCCGCCCTATCGCGACCCAATCTTGCCGAGCCTTGCAGGCGACTTGGAAGGCGAGGCCAAGATGCTTGAGGAGCTATCGCGCAAGGGGCTTGAGGCGCGACTTGAACCATATGGCGAGATGACTGCTGAGGCTCGCAAGACCTATTTCGAGCGGCTCGATTATGAGATCGGGATCATCGTCAATATGGGCTTCCCCGGCTACTTCCTGATTGTTGCCGACTTTATCCAATGGGCCAAGGAACAGGGCATTCCGGTGGGCCCTGGGCGTGGTTCTGGTGCGGGTTCAATTGTCGCTTGGGCGCTTACGATCACCGACTTGGACCCGATTGAATTGGGCTTGCTGTTCGAGCGGTTCTTGAACCCCGAACGTGTCTCAATGCCGGATTTCGATATCGACTTTTGCGAGACCCGGCGCGGCGAAGTGATCCGTTATGTTCAGCAGAAATACGGCGAAGATCACGTCGCGCAGATTATCACCTTTGGTAAACTCAAGGCGCGCGCCGTGCTGCGCGATTGCGGACGCATTTTGCAGATGAGCTATGGTCAGGTGGACCGGCTGACAAAGATGGTGCCGAACCACCCAACGGACCCTTGGACATTGCCGCGAGCGCTGAACGGTGCGGCCGATTTCAAGAAGGAATACACCAACGACAATGAAGTAAAACGGCTCGTCGATCTGGCGCTGCAATTGGAAGGGTTGCCGCGCAACTCATCCACCCACGCAGCGGGCGTTGTGATCGGTGATCGGCCACTGGCGCAATTGGTCCCGCTTTACCGTGATCCGCGTTCCGATATGCCGGTGACGCAGTTCGATATGAAACATGTCGAAAGTTCAGGCCTCGTCAAATTCGACTTTCTCGGTCTCAAGACGCTTTCGGTATTGCGCAAGGCGGTGGACTTGCTTGAATTGCGCGGGATCGCGATTGATCTGGGCGCGCTGCCGCTTGATGATAAAGCGGTCTATGACCTTATGCAGGACGGTAACACGGTCGGCGTGTTCCAGCTGGAGTCTGAAGGGATGCGCCGCACGCTCAAGGCGGTCAGGCCGTCTAACTTCGGCGATATTATCGCGCTCGTCTCGCTCTATCGTCCCGGCCCGATGGACAACATACCACTGTTTGGTCAGCGTAAAGCGGGTGAAGTGCCGATCGAATACCCGCACCCAAAGCTCGAGGGTATTCTTGCCGAGACTTACGGGATTTTCGTCTATCAAGAGCAGGTGATGCAGGCCGCGCAGATCCTTGCAGGATACTCGCTAGGTGACGCTGACTTGCTGCGCCGCGCGATGGGTAAGAAGGTTCAGGCCGAGATGGACACGCAGCGCACCGTGTTTGTTGCGGGCTGCAAAGAAGTGTCCGGTATCGAGGCGAAACAAGCCAATGAACTGTTCGATTTGATCGATAAGTTCGCAGGCTATGGTTTCAACAAATCGCACGCTGCGGCCTATGCGCTGCTCGCCTATCAAACGGGCTGGCTCAAAGCGCATTACCCCGAGGAGTTTTACGCAGCATCGATGTGTTTCGACCTGCACCAATCCGAAAAGCTCACAATCTTTGTCGATGATGCGCGTCGGTATCCGAATGAGGCGGGCGGGGTTGAAGTGCTGGCGCCTGACATCAACGCCTCCGAAGCGCGCTTTACCGTAGAGCAAACCGATAATGGTTATGCGGTTCGCTACGCGCTCGCTGGCATCCGCAATGTCGGCGAGAAAGCGATGGAAGCGATCAGCGCTGAACGAGATGCGCATGGAGCCTTTGAAAGCCTCAAAGACCTGTTTGAGCGGCTGCCCCAAGGATCGATGAACCGCAGACAATTGGAAGGGCTGATCTGTGCGGGCGCGCTCGACGGGTTGGAGCCTAGCCGCGCGATGCTGTTTGAGAATGCAGACATGCTGCTCGCAGTGGCTGACGCGGCGATGCGCGAACGCTCAAGTGGGCAAGCGGGGCTGTTTGGCGGTGAGGACGCGCCGGAAGAGACACTGCGCTTGCAAGCAACCGATCCGTGGTCGCGCGCCGAGACAATGGCGAAAGAGCGCGAGAATTTCGGCTTCTATTTTTCTGCGCATCCGGTGCAGCAATATCGCGAAGCCGCGTCTACACAGGGCGCACGCACCTATCAGAGCATTATGGAAGGCGGCGCACCTCCCGGTGGCCGGGGTACAGCGGTGATTGCTGCGATGGTCGAAGGTATGAACAAGGGGCGCACCAAACGTGGGGCTGAGTTCATCCGCGGGGACTTTTCCGATACATCAGGGCAATTCTCCGCTGCCTGTTTCGAAGAGGGGCTGGTTCCCAATTTCGAGAAATGGGCTGCAGAAGGCACATGTCTGCTGCTCAATGTCGAGCTAGACTCGCCCAATCCGGGGGAGCCGCCCCGGCTGACCGTGCGCGGAGCAAAACCCCTAGCGGGCGTCTCCGGGCGTTTGCCTATGGCGCTGCGCGCGGACGTCTTCACCGTGCAGGCGATTGCGGATTTGAAGCTAGAGCTCACTACGACAGATGAGGCGCAGGGCGAGGTTGTGCTGCGCTTACAATCTCCGGATGAAGGCGATGTCTTTGTCCGGCTCGGGCGCAATTTTGTACTGGATGGCGAATTGGCTGAGCGTCTTGCCGCGCTTGATGGGGTTGAGAATGTTGAGCTTGCGCCGCTCAGGCGAGGGCGCGCAGACTTAAAACTGGTGGCTTAGTTTGGCCTTTGCGGGCCAAAGGTGATCACTACTCGGCGATTGTCCAAAGCGCGCTCGCCATCGCGTGTTTCAACGCGCAACTGCCTTTCGCCCATTGGCCGCGTCGTAACCCGGCTAGTTGGGAAACCAGCGGTTGTGAGATAGCTGAGCACCGACTGATTGCGCCGCTTTGCCAGCGCAACGTTGTAAGCTGCGGGTCCCGAACGGTCAGTGTGTGCGATCATTGTGACATATGAAGAGCCGCAGTTACCAAAGGCGCTAACGACGTTGTCCAAGATGAAGGCAGACTTTTCATTGATCTCGCTGCTGTCCCAATCGAAAAACACGACATAAGGGCCCACATTGCAGAGCTCCGCGCCGGAAGTCGGCTGCGGCGAAATGCCTTGCGTTTGCTCAGCCGTCAGCGGCGCGGCGGTGAGCCCAACCAACGCGATCCAAAATGCTCGGATAGCCATATGTCTCTCCAACGGCCTTGCCTTCGATGCGCCAGACTCTGCCACCAAAGCAGCGCTTAATCAAAACTGCGCGCAATCTGCGTTGCAATGCGCAACTTGTGTCGGCACAAAGGTACTCAAGAGCACAGACAAGGAGAGAGATATGTCAGCCGGCAAATTGGGCGCGATGCAAGAGTGGTCGATGCGGATCACCTCGGTCATTGATCACGCAGCACGAGAAAGCGGAAGTCGCGAAATCGTCTCACGCTGGGTCGATGGCAGCGAAACACGCACCAATTGGGCAGGCATCCGCAGTGACGCGCTAAAAATGGCGCAGGCTCTTCAAGCGCTCGGCATCAAGAAAGGTGATCGCGTCGCCAGCCTCGCAATGAACCATTCGCGCCATCTGGTCAGCTGGTATGGTGTCGCTGGGATGGGCGGGGTGCTCCACACTGTGAACCCACGCCTGTTTGAAGATCAGCTCGAGTATAT
>CAZOLE010000203.1:0-4100 GCA_964580445.1 uncultured Porphyrobacter sp. | reverse complement strand
ACAAAGAACGCCGCATTGGCTTTCCTATCACAGAGAAAATCCGCGACCGCGTGCGCCACACCAATGGCGGGACATTTCTCGCGGCGCAGCTTGCTTTCCAGCACGGCTATGCCGCCAATTCCGCCGCGGGCAGTCACCATGCGCTCGCCGATACGGGCGCGGGTTATTGCGTGTTCAACGATCTGGCGGTCGCCTCCAACCGCTTGATAGCCGAAGGCGATGCGAGCCGCATTCTGATCGTTGACCTTGATGTCCACCAAGGCGACGGCACCGCCAGCCTCACCGCTTTGCGCGATGATATTTTCACGCTCTCGCTCCATGCGGAAAAGAACTTCCCGGTGCGCAAGGCCCGCTCGAACCATGATGTCGCTTTGCCCGATGGCTTGGATGACGATGGTTATATGGAGGCGCTGAACAGCACCCTGCCCGACCTCATCGACGATTTCGCGCCCGATCTGATCCTCTATCAAGCAGGCGTAGACCCGCACAAAGAAGACAAGCTGGGACGGCTCGCGCTCACCGATGACGGGCTGGAGCGCCGCGACCGCTTCGTCGTCAGCGAAGCGCGCAAACGCGGCCTTCCCATCGCTTCGGCGCTCGGCGGCGGATATGGCGATGATCAAAGCATCGTTGCTCAGCGCCACGCCCGCTCGATGCTTGCAATGGCGCATGAAAACAGCAAATTTGCCCGCTCACCAACGTTTTAGAGAGAATTAAGGCTGCAGCGCTAAACCCGCTGCATGATCGGTCGTACTGTAGCCTTTGTCGCCTGTGTTTTTGGCTTTGCCGCTCTCGTGGTTCCACGCGAGGGGGATGAAGAAGTCGCCAAAATCGAACAGGTCCGCTCCGAAACCCGGACGCCATGGTCAAAATCGCCAAATCCCGCCCCAAAGCAGGCTTCCTCGGATTGGTATGCGGGCGATCACACGCTTCAACGCGAAGGCGACGGACACTTCTACGCCAATGCCACTGTCGGCGGCGCATCCATGCGGATGATGGTCGACACCGGCGCCAGTGTGATTGCCTTGACCGGTTCGGATGCCCGCGCGGCGGGCTTGAGTTGGGAGGACAGCGAAGTTCGCATGATCGGTCGCGGCGCGAGTGGAGATGTCTTCGGCGTCGCCAGAAGTCTTAGAGAAGTTGAAATCGGCGGAATTGTTCGCCGCAATGTCTCGGCTGTCGTTATCCCTGAAGGTCTCGACATCTCGCTGCTTGGACAATCCTACCTCTCCAAAGTTGGCGACGTGAATATCTCCGGCGATCAAATGGTACTTAGCGGAGGGTAATCCTCGCGTGCCTCTTGCGCCGTGGCGCAAAGGCTTGCTCCAACTCATGATGCGCGGCATGACTGTGTCTTGTCTCCACTTCGAGTAAGAGGAAGCCTCGCCCATGGCTGCGCACGAAACCGATTACCTTATCATTGGTGCTGGTGCCGTGGGGCTGGCCTTTGCCGATACGTTGCTTGACGAAGACCCCGATTGCCACATCACCATTGTCGACAAACACGCGAAACCCGGCGGGCATTGGAACGATGCCTATTCCTTCGTAGCTTTGCATCAGCCGAGTGCCACTTACGGCGTCAATTCAATGGAACTGTGTCCTGATAAGGTGGACACACTAGGGCACAATGCTGGCATGTATCCGTTGGCGAAGCACGCGGAGATCCTAGCCTATTACGGCAAATTGATGAATGAGCGGATGATCCCAAGCGGACGCGTCACCTTCCATCCTTTGACCGAATATATTGGCGGCGAAAGCGGTAAGCATCGCGTATCTGGCATCCTCTCTGGCGAAGAGACAGCCATCACAGTGCGGCGCAAACTGGTCGACGCCACATGGTTCCAAACCTCAGTGCCTTCAACGCACAAACCCGCTTTCGACATTGCCGAGGGAACGCGGATTGCGATTCCCGGTGACCTTCCCGCGCTATGGAAAGATACGGGCAATCTGCCCGATCACTATATTGTGTTGGGCGGCGGAAAGACCGCGATGGATGCGGCTGTCTGGCTCCTCGAAGCGGGCGTTCCAGCGGAGAAAATCGGTTGGGTACGACCACGTGACAGCTGGATGTTCAACCGCAAACTCCTTCAACCCGCGCATGTCAACTTGGACGGATTGATTGAATTTCAAGTGGCGTTGGTGGAATGCGCAAACGGCTCTGAAACCGGCGATGAGATGTTTGCCAAACTCGCCGAACGCGGCGTCATGCTGCGGATCGATGAGAGCGTGACGCCAAAGATGTTCCACTTTGCTGTGATCTCGGAAGGCGAAGTCGAGATGTTGCGAACAATCTCGCAAGTGCATCGCCAAGGCCGCGTCACCGCGCTGGAACCCGGGGCAATGCACTTTGGCGAAGAGCGCGTTGCTGTTCCCGATAAAACGCTTTTTGTAGATTGCACCGCCACCGCCGTACCATTTGAAGTGCGCGACACCACGAGCCCCTTCTTCGATGGCGACACAATCACGCTGCAACTCGCGCAATCACCTCTTGTACCGTACAGCGCCGCTCTTGCCGCCTTTATCGAAGCCAACTTTGAAACCGATGCAGAGAAGAACCCTTTGTGCAATCCTGCTCCGCTCACCGACAGCACCGACACCTATCCCTATGCGGTGATGGCCAATCTGATGAGCACCGGCACTTTGGCCAACAATCCTAAGACCAATGAGTTCAACGCCCGTTGCCGTTTGCACCCTACCGGACCAACGATTGCGAAGATGATGCGCGAAGGTGATCCACGGCTCGCAAGCATGGCCAAAGTTGGCGAGATCATCCGCGAAAACATGCCCGGCCTGATCTCACTTGGGATGAAAGCCAAAGCGATCCATGACGCAGGGTGACCAGACCGGCGTTGAATGTTTGCGCCAGTTTGGGAAACTGCGCGAAATTACGGTTCACGCAAGGGCCAAGTTTTGTATAGTATAAAGAGCACTATGAACCGTCGCGATCTTCTCAAAGGCACATTGGCCACAGGCGCAGCTTTATCGCTGCCCACCACGCTTGCTGCACAAGTGCGCGCAGGCACTCCGCGTGATCGCGTGCTGTTCGATCTGGCTAAGCGCGAACTTGACCGTGCGGGCACTTCGATCTGGCGACGTGATATTGTCGGGATCGCGGATTACGGCGTGCACTCGGCCCAGCGGCGCTTTTACTTCGTCAATCTCGAACGCCAAGAAGTGAAAGCCTACCATGTCAGCCACGGCTCTGGCTCTGATCCAGACCATGATGGTTGGCTGAATAACTATTCCAACGTCGAAGGATCAAACGCGACCAGTCGCGGAGCATATGTGACATGGGAGTGGTATCAGGGACGCTATGGCACTTCGGTGCGTTTGGGCGGGCTTGATCAAAGCAATGACGCCGCGCTTCGCCGCTATATCGTCATGCACACCGCAGGATATGCCGAGCAATCGCATCTTGCCCGATGGGGCCGGATGGGCCGTTCAAACGGATGTTTTGTACTGGGCCGCGAAGATTTTCAGCAGGCATTGCTGCACCTGTCGGGCGGGCGTTTGCTTTATGCCGACAGCCTTGGCTTGCAAGACGATGGCCGCATGCTCACCCGCGAGCAGCAATTGCAACAGCTTCAACCCGCGCAGTCTACCGATGTCCAGCGCAATTCACCGGGGTCGTTTTAACCCCCGGCGCGCGGGTCGTTCTCGATCACAATCACTTCATCATCGCTAACAACCGCGCGGTTCTTTTTGCGCGGTTGATCCAAGCTCGCCAGAACCGGTTTGTCGCGGCCATAGATGTCCTTGAACGTGGTCATCTTGCCATCAATGTCCGTCGCCATCGTGAAATAGGTGATATAGGCTGGCACTTCGCGCTTATTGATCACCTTTTTGTATTTGCCCGAGGTTGAGATTGCGACCGCCTCGTCTTTGGTCGCACCTTTGCCCAAAATTGCGATCAGCATCGCCACTTCCAGCGCATTCTCGGTGCGAATGCAGCCATGCGACAAGGCGCGATTGGCACTACCGAACAAATGCCGTGAAGGCGTGTCGTGGAAGAAGATTGCGTGCCGGTTTGGCATTTCCAGCTTCATCCGGCCAAGCGAATTGGTTGGCCCCGGCTGTTGCACAACCGAGATATAACCATT
>CAZOLE010000202.1:0-4103 GCA_964580445.1 uncultured Porphyrobacter sp. | reverse complement strand
GACCGACAATGATAAAGATCAGTTTCCAATCCAAGATAACGGCCAAGAAACCGATTAGCGGGATCGAGATGATACCGCCGATTGCAGCGCCTGAATTGAAGATACCTTGCGCCAGTGCGCGCTCCTTGGTCGGGAACCATTCCGCATTGGCTTTGGTTGCCCCAGGCCAGTTGCCCGCCTCGGCAATACCGAGAATAGAGCGGAAGATGCTGAAGCTGACCACGCCTTTGGCAAAGGCGTGCGCTGCGGTTGCCAGCGACCACACACCAATTGACAAGACAAAGCCAAGCCGAGTGCCGACCCAGTCAAAAATCTTGCCAAAGATCGCTTGACCGGCAGCATATGAGAAGATGAATACAACGCTAATGATGCCCAGGATTTCCTTGTGCCCATCGGCGTCCATATTGGGGAACAGGTCCGGAGCGATATGCTCAGGCCACAGCACGTTGATTGTCTGACGGTCGATATAGTTGATAATCGTCGCAATGGCGACGAGACTAACCACCCACCAGCGAAGTCCGCTCTTAATCATCGCTTAGCCCCCCATTCCCAAAAAGTCTTCGCGCAGCGGGCTGAATGTGTCGATCAAAACCCCTGCTTCCAAGCACACCGCTCCATGATCCAAATGCGGCGCGATGTAGAAGCAATCGCCCGCGCTCAGCACCTTTTTCTCACCGTCAATGAAGACTTCGAACGATCCGCTTTCGACATAGCTTGATTGGCTGTGAGGATGAGAGTGCACTTGTCCCACTGCGCCTTTTTCAAACCAAACCCGAACGATCATGATCTCTGGCCCATAGCCAAGGATCTGCCGGGTAATGCCATCGCCAAGGTCTTCCTTTGGCGTTTCGTGTGCGACCACGAAGGGCGCGCTTTGTGCGCTAGCCAGCGTTGCCATTATTCAGTCTCCCTATCCCCAAGCGCGACCACCGCAGCAAACCCAGTCCAAGCAAAAGCGTCGCCACTGACAGTGGCATCGTGCTTTTGATCCGGGTCTGAGTTGTGAGAGACGGCAATTGCAAAGCGCTTCCCATTCTTCAAAGTGACGCGCAAAATATCTGATGTGCCTGAACGATTATGCGTCATGTCGGCGATGCGGCTGGCGCTTTGCACTGTGCGCTCATTCGCGCCGTCATAAAATCCATGCGCCTCAAGGATGCTGGCAAAGCTCACGCGCCCATTCCGCTTTGCGCGCAAAATGATCAACGGATCCCGTTTCAGGTTGAAGTTGGGATCATTGGCGCCGCTTTCACCTAAGATAGCTTGCGCTGCGCCATTCGAAGCAAAACGATAGGTGTAGAAGCGCCCATCCAAAATCCATGTCAGCGCGCCTTTGCCATCGGCTAATTCGCCAACCGCATCGACCCAGATGTGCTGGTAGCCATTGTCATCGCCAAGAACCGGGCGACCCGCAACATTGTTCGCTGTTTCAAAGTCATATTCCATGATGTGACCGGAGTAATGCAGAGGCAAATCATATTGATGCTCTCCATCGCCAGTCGCGCTGACCAGATCGATGATGAAAGGCGCTTCGAGGCCATCGATATCCGTCATGATCAAAGTGCGATTGATCGCGACGCCGGGATAGGCTGTGTCAATCTTTGCACTCGTTACTTGCAGGCCATCCGCATCGGAGAAATAGGTTTGCTTGGGCGCATGCTGGTCCGCGACCTTCACATCGCCATCGAAATGGCTTTTGCCATCCACAACCAAAGTGTTGTGCGCGACGCTGGTCTTGGCCCAAGTGGTGTTTTCGGGCAGATAGCGCCCGCCCTCTTTGGCTTCGATATTGAGGAAGCGCGCCGCTCCATAATCGCGGACAACCTCTTGCCCATTGTCGTAAAGCTGCCAGCTCAGCTTATCGAAGTGGCCATGGCCAAATCCCTGGCTCGCATTCTTAGCAATCAAAGCGGTGTGATCGAGGCTCTCTTCCTCGCCATCGCGCAGAACCGCGATTGCGCCAGCTTTGCCCTGCGGCCCGTCAGACAAAAGGATCGATCGAAAAGGAAACGGCTTGGCTTTGCCACCGGCGAGCGCCTGTGACATTTCATAGCCTTCCTCGGTCAGGACCGTCCGATCCTGAAAGTCAGCAATGGCGAGCAGCCCCGGATCGCGCGTCTTGGCATATGCAATCGCAACGCCTTCATACAGCTCAGTGGTGTTGAGGCTCTTATCCTTGATTGCGTCATTGAACGGAAAGAAGCGCCCGCCATAGGTCAGCTGTATCGTCGTATCGATCGCTTTGAGGAGGATACTGTCGCGATGCTCGAAAATTTTGCGCGCAGGCTCGTTCTTCTCAACGGCGCCGGCGAAAACCACGAAAGGCTTCAAAGCGAACCGCTGATAATACGGGCCTTCGGTGTAATATCCTTCGGGCGAAAACAGTAACTCGCTCTGGCGCAAAAACCCGGTCTTGCCACTCTTGTCTAAGCCTTTGAGCGCAATCTCGACAAACTCAGGTTCTCCAATGATATAGCCCGTCAGGCCCACACCAGCGGTCGCCCATGTGGCGTGATTGTGAATCTTGCTGAACGTCACAGCGGAGCCGGTCGAGAGGAACTCGGCATGCTTGCGGAATAGGTTGTTATCGATGTTTTCGCGGTCTGCTTCGGACAATGTTTCGCGGATCGCCTCATATCCGCGGACACTGTCCACCAGCCACATCGCATCGTTTAGCACTTGCCAGAAAATCCGACCCGCGCTTTGCGTGCCTTTACGCGCTGGGTGCGGCTCCAACGTTGGATACATCTCAGCATAGGCTAGCAGCAGATCGCGCACGTAATCGCGGTACTTTTCTTCGCCAGTCAGGCGGTAAAGCTGCCCGCCATTATAGATAACGCGAAAGTTTTTCTTATGCTGTTCGTGAGTGTAACCGCCGCCGGGATCTTTTGGCTGTGGGACGACGACGCCTTCTGCAATTGCTTCATCGACAAAGGCGCGCGCGATAGCCATTTCCGATGCGAAAAGCGGTGGCATTTCGGCCTTTTCGTCCATTGCTGCGGGTTCCTGCGCTGAAACCGCGGCACCAAATGGGAGCACGCTAAAGGCGGCAGCTGTTAGAAGAGTACGCAGCTTCATTCGCTTTTACCTTCTTGGCCCACAAACACATTGCCCGACTGCTCAGCCCGATGAGCACCATCATAGTTGAGCTCTTCAAGGACAAATTCCGGCGTCGCGAAGAAACGGTTTTCTGACAAGACTGTCTTGGGCGTGCCAACAGTGTGTACGACCCGGAACGGAGCCGATGCGGTAACGTCGTTTCCGCTGACTTCGGCGATTTGGACACCGTGCAAATTGATCGCGGCCTTGCTTGAATTGGTAGGAGCCCTGCCAGTATTCATGAACGTGTTGCGGATGATGCGGATATTGGGGCCGAAGGTGCTTTCATCGCGCCCGCCACGATAGATATTCGCAACCGGCTCACCAACATTCACGAAAGTGTTCTGCATCAGGTCGAGATACTCGACATTGTACTGGCCATAGTCTTCGGTTTCAGCTGCGGCGGAAATTACCGCGCCAGTGATGTCTTCAAACGTGCTGTTCTTGATTGATATCCGGTCCGCCAAAGTGCTCTTGCCCAGCGTCAGCACGCTGAATGACTTGTTCACAACCAGCCCGCGAACCGTCACCTGATCCATCTCAATGGTCATGTTTGACTTGATCGGGAAAGTGGTTGTGCGAATTGCAGAGTTTCCAACTGAGTCCGGCGCAAGCGCCCCGTCAATGATGATGTTGGAAAGTTGCAAATTGCCGCCTTCGCGCAGCTCGATCAGCGTGGGCCGAGCAAACATGATGCGCGGAGCGCTTGCGCCCTCATCAAACGCACCCTTGATCGTGATCGCCTTGCTCAAAGGAATGGTTCGATCAGCAATGTAATCGCCGCTCGCCAGCATCAGCACATCGCCGTCGCTAGCCGCCATCATTGCATCTACTAAAGTGCCTTCACCCGGCGCTACATTGATCACTTTGCCGGAAGAGCCGAATAGCGCCTTTTCCTCCACCTTGGGATACCAAGGCGCGCCAACCTGATTGAGCGAGACGGGGCTAAGATCGCGCGGTGCCCCCACCTTGGCCAACCCGGGATCGTTGGGATAAAGTAGACC
>CAZOLE010000201.1:2472-4107 GCA_964580445.1 uncultured Porphyrobacter sp. | reverse complement strand
GGTGAAGGCGTTGGAATTGCCCGCATTGACGATCAGCGCGCGGGCTGTGCCCGACTGAGTGTGTTCGCGGCCCAGCTCAACTTCCGAGGACGCACAGGCGCTTTGGGTGAAGACACCCGCAACCGCGGTGCCTTCGTCGAGCGCGATATAGGTCAGGTCCGCGCGGTCCCAATCCTTATACCGCGCCCGCGACACGCGCAGGGTGACGCCAGCAATGGGCGGCATATCAGGAAACGGCAGCGCGAGCGGGGAGGGTGCAAGGTCCATAATGCGAAGCGCTTTAAGCGGGATCGCAAGCCGGGGCAATCGCGCGATTTAGGCTTTGGGTTCAAGTAAAGATGTTGTATTTGTTTGGCTATGAAGAGCAAAATTTGGATTGTTTCGGTTGTTGGCCTTGTTGTGGGTTTGAATCCGCCTGTTGTTGGGCAGGATAGCGAGAATTCAGATCTTGAGTATCTCGTCAGTGATGAGCGAGTTGAGGCAGACAGAGCTAAATATACACCGCTTTCGCAACGTGGATTGGCTGACTGCGGAGCGGGAGGTTGCCGGAAGAGGGCTGGTGATACCACCGGCCTCGTGACTCTTGCTGACTACCCTCTCGACGCGTGGAATGAGAAACGTACGGGCCGTGTCGAAGCTCGAATTTATGTTGGTGAGTAAGGGCGTGTTTTACACTGTGCGATAATGGTCAGCTCGGGCCATGAAGACTTAGACCACGCAACATGCAGGCGAGTGAACGAGTACACTAGGAATTCGCTCGGAGCTAAAGAAGAACGACCGAAAGTGGTCGACCACACGGACTTCCGCTTTGATTGGGAGCTCAAACAACCTGAATTCCCAGATAGTATTACGGTTACCACGAGAATGATCATGGGGCGCGATGGCAAGGAGAAGTCTTGCGAGTTGGTCGAAATGTCTGGGCCGATCCCGGATCGTGTCCGGCAAATTACTGAAAGTGAACCTTGTTCTTGGACCTTGGCGCGGACAAAAGCACCGTATCGCGACGAAGAGGGACGACCCATCGAAAAAGCAGTTACCGTAACTTACCAGGTCACCGTCGAAGACGTGCCCAAATAGCCCACGCGAACCCGCATCCATTAAGCCCCCGCACATCTATTCGCGCTATGGCGGTGGACGTATCCGCGCTTAGCGCTTATCTGAGCTTTCCATGACGCGTCACATTGTCGCCTTTCTTGCCCTGCTTTCAGGGTTGGCTGCATTGAACAGCCCGGCTCACGCCTCTTTGGCGGAGGCGATGGCGTGCGACACGAGCGTATCGGCAAGCACTCAGGATGAGGCAAAGGCAGAGCAGGTTTTAGCGCGAACAAGCGCGAAACCAGCCAAGTCTGATGCGGCTTCTCAGCAGGTCGAACGCACTGCGCTGAGGCCAGCAAACCTGCGCCTGCCTGTGTTGATGGGGATAGAGCGCGCTTTCGAATAGCGCCGCGCTTTCACACATTCACGACGCATCCCGCGCGCTGTAACTGCGCGACCTTCCCATATTCAGGCTCGTTCGAAAATGAGCCACCCGCATATTCAGGACACACCCATGTTCAACACAATTGTGAAGTCGATCTTTGGCTCTTCAAACGATCGCTACGTCAAATCGCTTGGCAAAACTGTCAATCAAATCAA
>CAZOLE010000201.1:0-2372 GCA_964580445.1 uncultured Porphyrobacter sp. | reverse complement strand
ATTGCCGAGATGCGCACGGGTGAGGGTAAGACGCTGATGGCGACCCTCGCGGTCTATCTGAACGCGATTGAGGGCAAAGGCGTCCACGTTGTTACCGTCAACGACTACCTCGCTCGCCGTGACGCGGATTGGATGGGCCAGCTTTACAATTGGCTGGGCCTGAGCGTTGGCGTGATCGTTCCGAACATGGACGAATTTACCAAGAAAGACGCCTACAACGCCGACATCACTTACGGCACGAACAACGAGTTCGGCTTTGACTATCTGCGCGACAATATGAAGCATGAGCGAGCGGAAATGGCGCAGCGTCCGTTCAACTTCGCGATTGTCGATGAGGTGGACTCGATCCTGATCGACGAAGCGCGAACACCGCTGATTATCTCGGGCCCAACCGAGGACAAGTCGGACCTCTACGTCGCTCTCGATGAGGTTGCGAAAGAGATCCCCGAAGAATGGTATGAGAAGGACGAAAAGTCCAAGAACATCCAGTTGAATGAGGATGGCCTCGACAAGGTTGAAGCGATCTTAATTGAAAAGGGTCTGCTCGAAACCGACAACCTTTATGACGTTGAGAACACGCAGGTTGTCCATCACTTGGATCAGGCGCTGAAAGCGGTGCACATGTTCCGCCGCGACGATCACTATATCGTCAAAGACGATAAGGTCGTGATCATCGATGAGTTCACTGGCCGGATGATGGACGGGCGGCGTTGGTCCAATGGTTTGCACCAAGCGGTCGAAGCCAAAGAAGGCGTCAAGATCGAGCCGGAAAACCAGACAATGGCCTCGATCACGTTCCAAAACTACTTCCGGATGTACCCCAAACTTTCCGGCATGACCGGAACCGCTGCAACCGAAGCGGCTGAATTTTGGGACGTCTACAAGGTCAATGTGGTCGAAATCCCGACCAATTTACCAGTGGCGCGGATCGATGAGGAAGACGAATTCTACAAGAACACGATGGATAAATTCGGCGCGATTGCCAAAGCCATCAAGGAAAAATACGAAATTGGTCAACCAATCTTGGTTGGCACAGTCTCGATCGAAAAGTCCGAACTACTCAGCAAATTCCTCGATGATGAGGGCGTCAAACACGAAATCCTGAACGCGCGTCAACATGAGCGCGAAGCGCATATTGTTGCGCAGGCCGGGCGTTTGGGAGCGGTGACTATCGCAACCAACATGGCTGGCCGCGGGACCGATATCCAACTGGGAGGTAACCTAGAATTCCGGATCGGTGATGAGCTGGGTGAAATGGAAGAGGGCCCTGCAAAAGAAGCGGCGCTAGAGAAACTGACTGCAGAAGTAGCCGAAGAGAAGCAGAAGGTTCTCGATGCAGGCGGCCTGTTCGTGCTCGGCACCGAACGCCATGAAAGCCGCCGGATTGATAACCAACTGCGCGGCCGTTCCGGTCGTCAAGGTGATCCGGGTCTTTCGCGCTTCTATCTGTGTTTGGAAGACGATCTTCTGCGCATCTTTGGCCCGGACACATTGTTCTCCAAGATGATGAACTCCAACCTTGAGGATGGCGAAGCCATTGGTTCAAAGTGGCTGTCCAAAGCCATTGAAACTGCTCAGAAAAAGGTTGAAGGACGCAACTACGAAGCGCGTAAGCAAGTCGTCCAATACGATGATGTGATGAACGACCAGCGTAAGGTCGTCTACGAACAACGCGCCGACATTATGGATTCAGAAAGCGTGGATGATGTCGTGGTCGACATGCGCCATGACACGGTCAACGCCCTGGTCTCCACTGCGTGTCCTCCCGGCTCCTATCCTGAGCAATGGGATATTGCTGGACTGAAAGAGAAAGTCGAAGACGTCTTTGGCCTAGACTTCCCGTTTGATGAATGGATGGAAGAAGACGAAGTTGAGCCAGAAATCTTCGAAGAGCGCATCCGTGCGCAAACCGATGAGATGATGGACGCGAAAGTAGCCAAGAACGATCCGGCGATCTGGCGCATGGTCGAAAAAGACGTGCTGCTGCGCCAGCTCGACTTCCACTGGAAAGAGCATTTGGCGACGCTTGATGCACTGCGTCAGGTTATCTGGATGCGTGGCATTGCTCAGAAACAACCGATCAATGAGTACAAGCAGGAAGCCTTCGGTCTATTCGAAGGGTTGCTCGATACCTTGCGTCAGGAAGTGACCAAGATTCTGTTCAAAGCCGAGCTGCAAATCTCGCAGCCTGAAACTGAGGCTCTGCCGGACCTGCCCGACTTCCTAACTGGACATATCGATCCGCTGACCGGGCTCGATAACTCCGATGATGGTGACGGGTCAGAGGATCGTCCAGAGCTGTTTGGATCGCTCGCTGGCAGCCCACGCGCGGCCTCAGGACCGGGCGGTGCAAACACAGAGAATCCCTATGC
>CAZOLE010000200.1:0-4129 GCA_964580445.1 uncultured Porphyrobacter sp. | reverse complement strand
GCAATTTGTGCATCATGCCCTCCGCCCGGCTCGCCGCGCGGCAATGGGCCAAGCATGGCAGTTGCATGGTCAAGAAGCCCGCAACCTATTTCAAGGTCACGCGCATCCTTTGGAACGGCCTGCGCATTCCCGATTATGATCGGATCAGCCGCGAAGACGATCTCACCGCTGGGCGCATTCGGACGGCGCTGGCCGATGCGAATAAGGGCTGGTTCAAGAACGCGATTGGCGTGAAGCTCAACAAGAATGGTTGGCTGGAGGAAATCCGGCTGTGCTACGCGAAGAATTTCATGCCCAAAGCGTGCGACAAGGGGCGCTTTGGCGCGCGCGATACAGCCAAGGCAAAGATCTGGCGGGGGCTGTGATGATCTCTTCACCTAGCCTTGTTCAAGACCAAAGCTAACGCCGCTCCTTAAAGAACGCCCGCAGCAATTCCGCCGCTTCGTCTTCGCCCATGCCCGAATAGACCTCTGGCCGGTGCAGGCATTGCGCTTGTTCAAATACAAGCGCGCCGTGTTCAACCGCGCCGCCCTTGGGATCGCTGGCCGCGTAATAGAGGCGCGCGATGCGAGCATGGACAATCGCGCCAGCACACATCGCGCAAGGCTCCAACGTCACATAGAGGTCGCATCCGGTTAGCCGATCATCACCCAAAGCCTCTGCCGCCATTCGAATGGCGCGCAGTTCCGCATGGCCGGTCGGGTCGGGCGGTGAGCGGGTCGCGTTGGCGGCCACCGCCACCACATCGTCGCCGCGCATCACCACCGCGCCCACGGGCACTTCGCCCGCCTCGGCGGCCCCACGCGCGGCTTGCAAGGCGGTTTGCATCGGCTTTGGAAGGGGCCATTGGGTCATTACCTGCCTGCGCTACCCACGCGAAGCACACGAATCAATTGACGATTCGCTCGGGCACAGCTATGCGCCGCGCTTTCCGGGACGCCCGATCATTCGGCCCGCTTGTAAAGAGCGGCGTTCCCGTCACTGTAGATAGACGAGAGATATCATGTCGCGCATTTGCGAATTGACCGGCAAGGGCCGCCTTGTGGGCAACAATGTAAGCCACGCCAACAACAAGACAAAGCGTGTGTTCCTGCCGAACCTGCAGAAAGTGACGCTGATGAGCGAAAAGCTCGATCGCAGCTTCAAATTCCGCGTTTCGACGCACGGCCTACGCTCGGTTGAGCACAATGGCGGTTTGGACAATTGGCTCTTGAAAACCAATGACGACAAGCTGTCGGCGCGCGCGATCAAAGTGAAGCGCGAATTGGTGAAAGCCAGCAAGGTTGCTGCCTAACTTGCTCAAGCCTGTTTGGGCTTTCGAGACATCTTAAAAGGCGTGTGAGGTTTGCTCACGCGCCTTTTGCTTTGCCGGTTTGTGCTTTTGAGGCTGCGCCGTTTCCTGAGCGGACTTCCACGCCGGATCAAACGTCAGCTTGGCCAGCAAGGTGCGCTGAATCACCGATTGGTTGTCATCGGATATGATCCACACATCCAACTTGCCATCATCGCGCGAGCGCACCGCAAGCCCTTCGTAATTCTCATTGGGCAAGACCGTGTTGAGGTCCAACACAACCTCGGGCGCATAGGGGCCATCCTGTTCGACCGGGGGCCTTGGCCCAATCGCCAGCGCGCTCGCAAAGGGCGGCCAGCCATATTCGACATTGCGCAGCAACAAAAGCAAGCGACCATCGGGCAGTTGCGCCGCATCAACAGCGGCATAGCTTGCAAGCGGCGTCTTATACATAAAGCGCTCTGGCTGCGCCCCTTCAACCGGATCGCTGGGATACATCAGCGTATTCCTTCGCCCCTCGGGCAGCACCAAAAAGCGTCCATCATCCAACCGAACCATCGCCTCTGCGCCCGAATTGTCACCCCATACAAGCGGGTCCCTGATCGGAATTAGGCCGTCAATACTGCTATCAACTTTAAACCGATGGATCGTGTGAACGCCTTCAAAGCCAAGCCAATACTGCCCTGTCTGAGGGTCGCGCGTAGCCGATTCAATGTCCAGCAAGTCATCTCTTCGGTGCGGTGCCACCAATTGCCGCACGATATTGCGCGCCGGATGGTGTTTCTGCCCCGCTTGCTGTCGCGGTTGCGGCTTGTCCGGTTCGACCAGAGTGAAGCGCATTCCGCGATCAGAAAACGCGCGCAATCGCCCGTCGCCGGTGGCTATCAAGGCCGAAAATCCTCCGAACCAGAGATGATCGGCTTCGTATTTCCAGAGGCCTTCAAGCCGCCATCCTTCTTGCACGCTTTCGTTGGGCCCTTCGAGCTTCTGCATCGAAACCGCAACAGGCGCAGAATCTTTGATGTCGCTGCGCAGCCAAGTGCCCGGCGCTAGTGCCAGAACCAGCAGAGCGAAACGAAGAGAGGTGCGGCGCATCACGAGACGGCTTTCGGTGCAGGATCGCTATTGGTCAAGCGGGCGCGCCGAGCCTAACACGCATTTAGTTCATTGGCCCGACAAGCAGGATGGGGTCAAAGCGCGCGTCGCCCCATTTCACGCCCCAATGCAGGTGCGGCCCGGTGGAACGGCCCGTGGAGCCGACATTACCGATATACTGGCCTTGCTTGACCGAATCGCCCTCTTTGACGGCGATCTTGGAGCAATGGAGGAACGCGCTGTTCAACCCTGCGCCGTGATCGACGATAAGCAGTTTGCCTTCAAAGCTAAATCCAGAGCGCGCGAGCACCACGACGCCATCGGCCGGAGAGACAAACGGAACGCCATTGCCCGGCGCAATATCTATCCCTGAATGGTAAGAGCCGGCCTCGTCACGATAGATGCGCTGGCGGCCGAAACGACCGGAAATCCGACCCTTTACCGGCCAGATAAAGTCCTGCTTCCACCCTTGCGCGCCGGTTTTTTTCGCCCGTGCTGCAACGATGGCGTTGTGTTCAGGCTCACGCTTTTTCCAATAGGCTTCGAGATTGCGGCCGCGCCCACGGTTCACATTGACGCGCGAAATCTGCCACTTGCGCGGCGACACCGTTACCTCATCTGACACCACCGAACCGTTTGCCATTGTCGCTTTCAACGTAGCGGTGGCATCAGAATCGCGGTCAAAAGCGGCGAAGAACAACCCGTCCTGTCCCAATGTGATCGGCGCATCGTTAAGGCTGAGAGTCGCCGTGTTGCTGGGCGCAAGGCCCTTGATCCACCCACCTTGCGTGAACTCGCCTTCGAGCTCAGCAAAGCCTGGTCGAACGTCGAGCGCAGGGGCCGATTGCGCGGCAACCGGCGTCGGAACAGGGGCGGAAGATGCGCTTGCAATCGGCTCTGGCGCCGCCGCTTCTGGTGCGGGGGCAGCCGCTTCGCTGGCCGTACAGGCAGATAGCGCCATCAACGCGCCAAGCGCAGCTGCGCCAAGACAGGCACCCACTCTGCCGTGCATCATTCGCTTTCCAGCAAACGCTGCGTCGCGAGCTCCGGCGTCGCATAGGCCTCTTGATGCTCCGCGCTCCAATAGCGCAGCTCCTCCAAGGGGATCGCTTCGCCCGACACCGCGCAAAAGACATGCTGCCCGGGGCGAAGGACACGGAAGCTCGAAGCGCCATATTGGAGCTTGGCGGCTTTATCACTGCTCGACATTAACATGGGGGTGACCATAGCAGGCCAAGATTAACTGAACAAATCCTCTTGCGCGCTATCGCTGCGTTTTGGGGCAGTCTTTTTCGACTGTTTACGTTTGGCAGGCTGCGCCGGTGGTGATGTTGGCGGAGCAGGCGCAT
Source organism: uncultured Porphyrobacter sp. (assembly GCA_964580445.1). Taxonomy (GTDB): domain Bacteria; phylum Pseudomonadota; class Alphaproteobacteria; order Sphingomonadales; family Sphingomonadaceae; genus Erythrobacter. The sequence continues at coordinate 394 of CAZOLE010000200.1, read as the reverse complement.
CGCCAACCCCCACATCCAGCCGACCATCGCCAAATTGCAAAGTGAGCGCAGCATGCTTTTCAGCTTGCGCTTTGCCGATCAACGCCCTGCCCGATCCATCGCGTACAATCGCATAGCCACGCGACAGCGGCTTTTCCGGGTGCAGCTGGCTCGTAATCCGGGTGAGCGCGTCCAAGCGCTCTTGGCTCGACTGAAGGGGCCGCTGAACCAGCGACGGGGCCAACCGCACACGCCCGAGCCGCTGCGCACCGTCATGCTGCGCGCGTTCGAGCAGACGCGGAGACAGACGCGATTGCACACCCGCCAGCCGCTCCCGCCCAGCGCCAGCGCGATCTATCAAGCCCCTGCGCAGGCGATCCGATAGGTCGTCCAGCCGCTGCACTTGGGGTTGCAA
>CAZOLE010000199.1:0-4163 GCA_964580445.1 uncultured Porphyrobacter sp. | reverse complement strand
CAACCTACACCATCGCCTCCCGATGCCGCCAGGAGATCCATGAAGTTGCGCGCAGCCTCCCGGTCTTCCTCGTTGTCGAACGCCACGTCGAGGTCGGGGGCGGACCCGAACATGTGCAAGAACGACCACAGTGCAAAGCGCTTGCCCCTGTCTTGCTCGAGACCGAGGTCGACCCGGCAATGCTCGATCCCGGCCGCCAAAGTGTCTGGCGCCACGTTAGACAAATTGGTCGAGGCAAAGTAGCGAAGAAGAAGGTCATCGAGTTGCATTGCCGATCTTGTAGCTTGGAAAATCGGATGCGGGAACGATAAGTGCCGCGCCGCAGTTTTCAGTAACCGCGTCCGTCCAGGAAGATTGCTGCACAGGCGCGCTGGTTACGCGCGATGAGCAATGAAGCTGTTCAGAGGCGTATCCATTCGGGCATTTCATAACCCTACAATGGAATTGATTGCGTTCGGTACTCCCCTGCCATTGCGACCCGTAGGACTCGGAGCAGCAATGAGTTCTGCGCCTCATGGGCGGCCTTGAATGGGGCCGCCCTTCTTCGGCGATTGGGAATTGATCATCCAAGAGGTTTAGTTGCTCTTTCCCCGTCAAGCGGGACTAGTGCCCAACGGCCCGCGACGATCAACAACCGTGATGCGCTGCTTCTTGGCTTCGATCACCAGGCGTTCGGTCACGCCGTTGCCCGGAAATGCCACCACGTAGCGAGGACTAAGACCGAGCATTTGCTCGTTGCGCTTGAACCCTGCACGAGCACCCAGACGACGCTCAAGCCCGAATGTTAGCTGCTGCACTTCATGGCGCTCGGCCCAGGACGCAGCCAATCTGTCAGCTCCTTTGCCGTCTCCGCCATGTACGAGAAACAGGTCAGGAACGACCTCGCGAACCTTGTCGAGCGTAGCCCAGATGTTGCCCGCGTAGGTCTTGGCTTCAGCCTCGCTTTCAAAGCGGTTGCGACCACCGGCAAACACGACCGGAGTACCCTCGGGTGAATGTGCAGCCTGACGACGTTCCTTGCGTACGCGCAAAAAATCGCGGGCATCAATCAATGCCGATGTCATGTTCTTCGAGTGGCGCGCACGCGATCCCGATACGGGCTTCCAAGAGGAACCGGTTTCGTCGCGATAGAGACCTGCTGCAACCTCACGCATCTGCTCGAAAACCTGCATGCTGGCTTCAGCCGACTGGGCACGCAGGGTCTGTTCCTCGAGGTTTGACGAATGCACTTCGGAGCCGTCTGCGGATGCCAATAGGGCGCGAATTTCATCCGAAGCTCGATCTACTTGGGTTGTTTTGCGGCTGGCTGCACGGTGAAAGAGATTGACGAAGCCCCAGGCGAGATCCTCGGCGTCGGCCTCGAGCGCGGTGTCGGCAAACAGCGCGAACAGATCGGACCAGACTGCTCCGAGCGTGTGAGACATGGCGTCCTCGCAAGGGAAGTCGGATTCGTTGAATGGGGCAGGCGTGATCGAGAAGCCGGATAGATCGAGGCCGGCAAGCTGGGCGGCGAAACTGTCATACATATCTTTAGTCCTCCTGAGACCGGCGAATGCCGACGGAGGAATTTCCGCGCGGGCCTGTTCGCCGTGTCCGAAAAGGACCGGGACAAGGGACCACCGCACCGCGTCAGCGGGAAACCCCGCAAGGCAAGGCTGGCGCGGGCCACACGGGCCGCAGCCTTGCGCGGGTTGCTGCGGGACCTGACCGGTCCAGGGCACGAGGACCAGCGAACAGGCTGTGCGGGATCGTGTCGGAGTGGTGCAAGAGTGGTCTGGGAGTGATCCAGGATCGGTTCGGGAGCGCTCGGCAAGGCCAAACTGACTCGGTGTGAAGGCAAGTGCCAGTACGTGCGGGCTGGCTGACGGAGTTGCTTTAGTTCAATCTCCTATTCAGGCTGCGTCAGAAAATTCGACATCAGCTTCATTGGCACTCGATTGGTGACCGCCCATTTCGAGCAGCAAGGTGGCTGCCTCCTCGGCCTTTGCGGCCGCAGTCAGGATTGCGCGCCCGTCCTGTTTAAGAATCTTGAGCCAGGACGCGATGTAGCTAGCATGATGATCGAGATGCGAGACGGGCAATCCCAGTTCGGCACCAAGAATGGCGGAGGACAGCTCGGCGACAAGTTCTTCGACGGCATAGGCATCACTGCCGAAGCGGTTCTTGAGGCCTCGATCGAGTCGCGAAGAATGTCCAGTCCAGTGCGACAGCTCATGCGCAAGTGTTGCGTAGTAATGGTCATAGGCTTCGAAGAGTTCGGCTGGCGGCATGGTGACGCGATCACGCAGTGGCTCGTAGTAGGCTTGCGCGCCGTGATGGCGCAAGTCTGCGTCGATCTCAGCGAAGAAGGCATCGAGCCGCTCTTCGCGGCCTTCGGGCTCAAGCGCGGCAACCAGTGGCTTGGGATGGTAGAATTCGGGGAGGCCATCGCACTGGTCGGGATTGAAGACTGAATAGGCTTTCAGCACGCGCCGGCTCTCCGTATCCTGCCCACCTTCAGAGTTTTCGACTTCCTTGGTGTAGCTTTTGTAGAAAATCGCGATGGTCGATTTCTCGCCTTTGCGGACCTGACCACCGAGTTTCTGGCACTGGCGATATGTCATCCAGTATGGTGAGGCGTAGCCGCAGGCATCAGCAACCATCCAGAGCCAGAAGGTATTCATGCCGCGATACGGCGTCCCGCAGGAGCGCAGCGGGCGAGAAAGCGGCACGCCGCGCCACGGCTTGACCCAGGGCTTGGTTCCCTCTTCAAACTTTTCAATAATGGCGGCAGTGATGCGCTGAGCTGGCGATATCGAAGCTGTGCGGCGTGACTTAATCATTGGAGGTCTCCTGATGACCGGGACACAGATTTCCCGGCTCAGGAAAGACGAAGCTCTCTCTCCTCTCCTTCAGTTATGTCGGATATGCGCCCCAAACCAAGACGTAGCCATTCGAGATCTTAGCGCCCGAAAGCAGACATTCTCCGAGGCCATTCCGGCCTAGGAGAACGAAGATGACCTATTTACAATTCGACCCTGCTGCCCAAAACCGAGTGCCTTGGAATTTCGGCGCGAAGATTGGCCCCAAACGCCCCTTCAATCAGAAGCAGATCTGGGCCATTCGCTTCTTCCTAGATCGCGAAGAGCGCATCAGAGACCGGGCGTTGTTCGACTCGGCAATCGACAGCAAGCTGCGTGGTTGCGATCTCGTTGAGTTGAAAATCGGCGACTTGGTGAGCGGTCCCGAAATCAGGAAACGAGCGATGATCACGCAGCGCAAGACTGGTCGGCCTGTTCAGTTCGAGATTGCGACAGACGCACGTGCAAGTCTATTCGCGTGGCTGGAGCTCAGAGGAGGTGACGTTGAGGACTTCGTCTTTCCGAGCCGAGTTGATGCCACTCGCCACTTGAGCACGCGACAGTATGCTCGACTGGTTGACGAGTGGGTAAAAGGGATTGGCCTAATGCCTGAAGAGTATGGAACCCATTCGCTTCGCCGCACAAAGGCCTCGATCATTTACAAGGCCACAGGCAACATAAGGGCGATCCAAATCTTGCTTGGTCATTCGAAGATCGAAAACACCGTTCGATATCTAGGCGTTGACATTGAGGACGCTCTCACGCTCGCTGAAAAGACCGAGATCTGACCGCTATGGAACGCCAGTCTCGCTTGGACTGGCGTCCGCTCCGCCGCGAAAAAGCAGGCGGCTCTGATCGCTATTGCCAGCCTTTGTCTAGCGATAGGTGTAGGGATTCTGCGCGACTATCTCATGACGCAGATCAGTCGGGAAGATCATCCCAGATCGCTCCTTCCTATGCGCCAGAATTAGAACGGATGAACGAGAATCTCGCAAGTTTTGTACGTAGCTTACTTACGCCGCCCCTCAAGTCCGCCGAGGCCGCATATGCTGCAGGAACGACGAGCAATGTGAGGAAAGTCGAGGTCGTTAAACCTCCGATGATGATGAACCCCATTGCGTTGCGCCATTCGGCGGCGTCGGATTGGGCTAGTGCTACAGGTAGCATTCCGAAGACCGCTGCCAGCGCTGTCATCAATACGGGCCGCAAGCGCTCCGGGGCGGCGCTGCGCATCGCAGCACCAGCCTCATCGCCTCGGTCGCGTTACTGATTGGCAAGATCGACCAACAGGATACCGTTTTTCATCACAATACCCATGAGTGC
>CAZOLE010000198.1:0-4183 GCA_964580445.1 uncultured Porphyrobacter sp. | reverse complement strand
CCGCCAATCGCCAGCGCCACGCCAAGCCAGTAACTTGCGCTCACTTGGCCTTGCGCGATAGCGATGCCGAGAACGACGATAAGCGCCCCGGCAAGGCGCATCCCGCCCATCAACGCTACACGCCGGGCTGCGCGTTCCTCTTCAGAAGGTGTCGGCGCGTTCACAACAATCGCTCCAACTCGGCCATAGTCTGAGCGACATTTTCAGCGCCAGCCTCTCGCAATTCGTCCGGTTCATGATAGCCCCAAGCAACGCCAATTGCGCGGACGCCAGCGGCTACCGCCATGTGCATATCGAAACTCGTGTCGCCGATCATCACCGCTTCGCTTGGCTGCGCGCCTGCTTCGAACAAGGCGGCTTCCAGCATGGCGGGGTTGGGCTTGGACGGATGCCGGTCAGCGGTCTGGAGCGAGACGAACAAGTCGGTGAGCCCATGGGTAGCAAGGCAGGCGCTCAGCCCGCGATCCGACTTGCCTGTCGCGACAGCGAGTTGCCATCCACCATCGTGCAACCGGTGGAGTAGATCGGCGATGCCATCATAGAGCGGCTCTTCGATCAGCCCCTCTTCACGGCGTGCACGGAAACTGGATTTGAAGAATTCGGTGACGGCGCTGACAGTGTCGTCGCTGATTTCCGGGTTTAGTGCGCGCACGGCCACTGGCAGGCTCAGGCCAACCATCCTTCGGACGAGATTGGTATCGGGAGAAGGGAGGCCAGCCTTCGCATAAGCTTGCTCCATCGCCCAGCACACATCGGCTTGCCCATCGACCAGCGTGCCATCGCAATCAAAGATCGCAAGGCGCGTCATTGTGAAATGTCTCGCATCCATCGCGCCAGTTCAGAATTTCCCGTCAACTCAACGCCATCGGCAATTCGCTTCCGTTCAGCTTCGTTTTTCTTTTGCGAAAGCTTGAACGTTGGGCGCCATTGATCGACGTTCATCGAGAAGCCTGTGATGCCTTTGAAAAGAGCGGACCAGACTTTTGGGCTCGATTCAGTGGCACTCCAAGCGTCGCCGTCCAATCGTCCTTCAAAAGTCTCAATCACATCGAGCAGGAGCTGTTCCAATTGCTTATCGCAGAGCCTCTCGACGGTTCCTTCCATTTCCAGCGTGACATAATCCCATGTCGGAACGGTGTCGCGATTGTCATACCAGCGCGGCGACACGTAACCATCTGGGCCATTCACTGTGATCAACGCTTTGGCGCCATCGAGATAGGGTGCAAGAGCGTTGCTCTTTGCTAGGTGGAAGCGCATTTCGCCATTGCCATTTGAGAGCAGCGGAATGTGGGCGACTTTTGGACCGTCGGGTGTCGTGAGGAACACCATGCCAAACGCGACCTCACGGATCAGTGCTTCGAAACGGGAATGGTCAGTGCTTCTGAAGATGGGGTTGGGATGCATTAACGCCGCCCTTTAGGTGGGCCTTTGCGGGCCTTCGCCTTCTTTTTGGCGGTGATGGCCGAAGTTGCGCGGCTGCGGCGCTCGCCCCGGCGATCCTTGCGATACTGTTTCGCATGTTGACGCGCGGCCTGCTTCTTTTCAGCCGGGGTGCGTTCGGGCGCCTCATCGCGGATTGGGGAGGCGTTGCTTTGGCTCTCCTCAAAACCCAATTGCGCCATGCTCGCGGCGAAATGCTCGGGCAATTCAGCAGTCACATCCAACTTGCCTCCGCCCGTTGTGCCATCGACGCTTTTGCCGCCGGGCTCCGAAATTATGAGTCGCCGAGCATGCAAGTGCATCTTGCGGCTGACGCTACCGGTCAGGAACGCGTCCTGCCCCCCATATTTGCCATCGCCGACAATCGGATGGCCGATCGCTGCCATATGGACCCGCAGCTGGTGCGTACGACCGGTTAGCGGCTCCAGCTCCACCCAAGCGGCCGAATTGCCGGCGCGATCTACCACGCGGTAACGGGTTTTGGCTGGCTGCCCGTCTTCTTCATCGACGTGCATTTTTTCGCCACCAGTGCCTGGCTGTTTGGCGAGCGGTGCATCGATAGTGCCTTCGCGAACGTCCGGAACTCCGACGACCAAAGCCCAATAGACTTTGCGCGCAGAGCGACCTGCAAACCGTTTGGAATAGGCCGCTGCGCTGCCTGGTGTGCGGGCGACGAGAAGGACGCCGGAAGTATCCTTGTCGAGCCGATGGACGAGCCGCGGTCGCGGTGTTTTCTCGTCCTCAACAAAGGCATCGAGCAGCCCATCAACATGGCGCGTCGTCTTGCTGCCGCCTTGGGTTGCAAGGCCGGGGGGCTTGTTGAAGACAATCGCTGTGGTCGTCTCGCGGATTACCATTGAACGCGCTTGCGCCACCTCTTCTTCGGACAAAGGACGACGCTCCCGCGGTTTTTTGCCACTTTGCTCTCCGCCCGGCGGCACGCGTAGAACTTGCCCTTCGACCAGCCGATCCTCGGGTTTGGCGCGCTTACCATTGACCCGCACTTGTCCCGTGCGCGCCCACCGCGAAATGGTCGCAAAGCCGATTTGCGGCAGATTGCGTTTGAACCAACGGTCCAGACGAATGCCGTCATCGTCTTCGTTGACGGTGAATTGTCGGACTTCTTTGGAGGGTACTTCAGTCATGATGTTGCTCGCATGATTGTAAGCCCCAGATAAAGCGCGCCAACACCCGCGATCACCGATCCGACCGCATAGAGTGAGGCGAGACCTGCGGCACCGCGCTCTGCGAGCAGCAGCATTTCAAGGCTGAAGGCGCTAAAGGTGGTGAACCCGCCAAGCAAGCCTACGCCAAGCAGCAATCGCAAAGATTCGCCTGCCCCTCCATTGCGTGCGAGCCAGCCGAACAGCAATCCCATCGCCAAACACCCCAGAATGTTCGCAGCAAAGGTTGGCCACGGGAATTGCGCGCCGGTTGGCGATCCCATGGAATGCGTCACAAACCGGCCGAGCTGATAGCGCGCGACAGCGCCAATCGCGCCGCCAATTGCGACAAGACCAGATGCGGTCAAAGGGGATAGGGTGGATGGCATATGCGAGGCTCCATAACGAGGGGAACGCCGCCTGCCTAGCGGTTCAGCGCAGCTCATTGCGGTGTGGCCATGCTGCAACGCCGCGAATACCTTGCCAAATTCAGCGCTTTTGACTAAGTAGGGCACATCGAAAGCGCGTTCCGTTGGGAATCGCGCTTTTTTCAGCGTCAATTTCCCGCGTGTACCCGCGTTGTTTCAAGCGGGTCAGACGCGTTTATTTTGTAAGGTAGTGTTCGTTTATGCAAATCATGGTTCGCGATAACAACGTCGATCAAGCTCTCCGCGCGCTTAAGAAAAAGCTGCAGCGTGAAGGCGTCTATCGCGAGATGAAATTGCGTCGTCACTACGAAAAGCCTTCCGAAAAGCGCGCTCGTGAAAAAGCTGCTGCTGTGCGTCGCGCACGCAAGCTTGAGCGTAAGCGCATGGAGCGTGACGGCATCAAATGATGCGCTGATTTTGAGCGGTCGCCCCTTCAGAAAAAGTGGGCACCTGTTTTTGGCCCAGAAGGGGCGAAAGCAGACAAAGCCGCTTGAACGTATCCCTGTGATAAGCCATTAGGGCGCGGATTGATTTCGCGCCCTTTTTGCTGTGCGGATGACCTTTTGCGAATCAGGAAGTTTTCATGACTGAGATTACCCGCGTTCCGATCAAGCCTGTTGGCGCTGGATCAATTGCCAAAGTTTGGATCGGCGTAGTGCTCGCTGTGTTGCTCGGAGGTGGGCTCGCATGGGCGGCTTTGCCGAAAACATTAAACATAGACACGATTTCTGAAGGCGATGGGCCTCAACTCAAAGTTGGCGATGTCGCGTTTGTTGATTACACTGGAACGCTCGCGTCGAACGGAGAGGAATTCGACAAGTCGCGTCCGATCCCTTGGCCGATTCAGGGCGTGATGCCTGAAGGATCGCCGTTCCCAGTTGAAGAAGGTGCGACCGTGCCGGGCTTCTTCCAAGGCTTGCAAGAAATGCGCAAAGGCGGGAAGTATAAACTCTATATCCCGTCAGAGCTGGCCTATGGTGAAACGCCGCCAAGTGCTCAGATTCCTGCCAACGCTGATTTGATCTTTGACATCGAAGTGCTCGAAATCATGTCGAGCGAGGAATTTAGCCAGAAAGAGCAACTCCAAATGGCCGCGTTTCAGCAACAGCAGCAGCAGCAACTCCAACAGCAAGGCAATGCCGGGCCACAGCC
>CAZOLE010000197.1:0-4199 GCA_964580445.1 uncultured Porphyrobacter sp. | reverse complement strand
CTTTCTATACAAGAATGTTTGACACCAATTGAACGAGTTATACTCTCTTAGAGTCGACCGTTTTACTTGAGGGATTCTATGACATTTCGAATTCGCGACGCTGCTGTTTCGATGGCTGCATTGGCATGGTCATGCGCTGCGTTTGCAGGTGACACGCCGGTCTACGAGGCAGCGCCAGAATGGGTCGAGCCAGTCGAAGTTTCCTCGGTTGAGCGTGATCCTTCGCACAGCTTGCTCGTCAACGATACACAGCTGCGAATTGTCGAAGGGCAGCTGTGGGAGTACAGAGATTTTGTCTATAAGATCAATAGCCTATCCGACCTTTCCAATGTCGGAACTCTGAAGGCACAATGGCTGCCAGACAAAGGCGATTTGATTGTTCATGAAGTATCGATCTTGCGCGATGGTGTGTTGATTGATGTGCTGGAGCAAGGCGAAGAGATGGAAGTCTTGCGCCGCGAACGCATGTTGGAACGACGGATTATCGACGGTTCGCTAACGGCAACCATGTCGGTTCCAGGTCTGCAAGTGGGTGATGAATTGCGGCTGCGCTATTCCGTCACGAATTCCGACCAAGCGTTGGGCGACGAGGTGCAAAGCCAAAGCTATCTTTGGCGCAAAGAGAAGAATGGTGGATTTGGCGGGAGTAATATCGGCGAAACGGGTGAAGCCGACTTTGCTCGCATTCGCGCGTCTTGGCCCGAAAATCTTGATGTCCAGTATCAAGCCGGACCAAATTATGACCTTCCCGAAGTTAAGACAGAAGCCGGTTTCAAGCTTATCGAAGTGATGCTGCCGCTAGAAGAAACGAAAGATCTGCCGCGCGATGCGCCAATGCGTTACTCGCATGGGACGCTGCTTCAGCTGGGCACCTTCAACGGCTGGTCCGAAGTGTCGAGCGTCATGGCACCTTACTACAAGACCAATGGCGCTTTGGACGGGCTTGATGATCTGCGTGAGCGTGTTGAGGGGATTCGCGGACAATATGACGGCGAGCTTGAGCGCGCGGTTGCGGCGCTTGAATTGGTTCAGGAAGATGTCCGCTATCTTTTAAATGGATTGGACGGAGGCAATTACCTGCCTCAAGACGTCGCGACCACATGGGAAAAGAAATACGGCGATTGCAAAGCCAAAACAGTGATCTTGTTGGCGGTGTTGCAAGAACTTGGAATCGAAGCCGAACCCGTACTGGTGTCGTCACGCAGGGGCAATTTTGTGCCTGTTTCGCTGCCATTGCCCGGTGCTTTCGACCATGTGCTGGTTAGAGCGAAGATCAACGGCAATCTTTACTATCTCGATGGAACCTCGCTCGGCGCGAATATGGATACGGTCGGTAATGTGCCTGCGTTTGAATACGCTTTGCCCATCCGCGCGGACGGAGCTGACATCGAACCGATCAAGCAAGTGCTCCCACGTGCACCCGAAATGGTGAATAGGATGACAGTCGATGCCTCGGCCGGGGTCGACCTGCCCACCATGACAACATTTCGCATGCAAATGTTTGGGCCCCGAGCGGCTCAATTGAGTGCAGAAGCGGAAAAACTTACCGATGAACGCAAGCGCATGATCGCCCGCGGTATGGCTGGCGGCATGGAGATGATCGATCTTGATATTGTTGCAGGCAATGATGACAGTGAAGCGACTTTGGTCATCACTGGGATATCTAAGCCGATCTTTCAGTTTGATGGCACACGCGGCGAAGCAAAACTGGGAATCATGGCAGGTGGTTTGCAGTTTTCCCCTGACCGTTCACGGCGCGAATGGCGCGATATTCCGGTGCGGGGAGGAACAGCCCAAAGCGGTGCAATGACGACGACATTTGTTTTGCCGGGCAATGCTAGCGACTATGAGCTGCGCGATGCGGAAGCGGTTGATGTCGAAATCGCCGGAAAGCGTTACACACGCAAGGTGGTGCTCGAAGCATCGGCACTGACAACGTCAGAGACGATGGAGAGCCTCGGTGGCGAGATTGCGCCGGAGAATTTTCGCGCAGAACGGCGTAAAGCGGCTGCTTTTGCGCGTCAGAAGCCGATGATCGTAGTGCCTGATGATGCGCCGCGAATTTGGCGATTTGCAATGCAGAAAGACCGTAGCTCGCTCGCACCAATAGAAGACGCCTATGCCAAGATCATCGCCAATGATCCCGAAGAAGTTGACCCGTATCTTACGCGCGCTTCGTTTCGGTTCGACACGTTTGATTTTGCCGGCTCTCTTGAAGATATGAATAAGGTCATAGAATTGGAGCCCACCGCTGAGTATTTCGGGCAGCGTTCGGGTGTTCATGCAATGCTAGGAGACACTGAAGCGGAGTTGGCTGACCTGCAAGAGGCCTACGCGCTTGATCCAACACCATCGCGTGGGATGGAGGTCGCCGACACGCTGGCCTTGATCGGCAAGCTGGATGAAGCGCGCGAAATTCTCGAATATGAAGACGGCGATGAGGATGTTCGAGAAGAGTTAGAAGTATACCTTGCTAAACTTGACGCGAAGCAAGGCGATACCGCGAGCGGTATGGAGCGATACGCCGAGCTGCTCGCAGATAAGCCCAACGATTCCTATCTTCTTAATCAGCAATGTTGGTTCATGGGAACATGGCAAGTGAACGTTGCCGATGGCATTTCAGTTTGCACCAAGGCTGTTGAGAACAGCAATGATACCGCCAGTGCGATTGATAGCCGCGCGATGATGTTCTTACGCAATGGCATGTATGCCGAGGCTTTGAGTGATGTTGATGCGGCATTGGAGTTGGACCCTGAACAGGTTGGCTCCGTTCTGCTGCGCGGGCTGATCCGTTTGGAGCAGGGCGACAAAGGGGGACAGGCTGATGTTGATGAAGCTTTGGCGCGCGACCCGACATTGAGAATCGAGTTCAACCTATGGTGATTTGATTTGTGAGTTAGGCGCTTTGCTACGCGTCGATCCAAAATTAGCCCCTTGGGCTGCAAGGAACCATGGACTTCACGGCCAACGATAACATGGTCGTGGACCGTAATGCTCAACAAGCGTCCAGCCTCCGCGATGCGTTGTGTGATCTGAATGTCTGCGCGACTTGGTTCTGGACTACCGCTAGGGTGATTGTGGACGAGGATCATCGCGCTTGCGCCTAAGTCCATCGCCCGGCGGATCACTTCACGTGGATGGATGCTGGCCTCATCGATCGAGCCATCGCCAAGGTGATGATCGTCGATCAATCGATTCTTGGTATCAAGATAAAGAACCCGAACCCGTTCAACATTGAGATGCGCCATATCAATCGCAAGATAGTCGATGAGTGCCTGCCAACTGGCTAGAACGGGTTTGTCGATTAGCTCGCTTTTCGCCATGCGACGCGCAGCCACAGCGACGCTTTTGAGCGCGGCTGCGGAAGTCTCACCCACACCTTTGACCCGTTGCAACGCTTTGGGATCTGCGTTGAGCACGCCTGCAAGCGATCCGAATTGTGCCAAGAGCTCTTTCGCAATCGGCTTAGTATCGCCTTGTTTGATCGCAGCGAATAAGAGGTATTCAAGCACTTCGTAGTCCGCGAGCGCTTCTTGGCCACCCTTCAGGAGTCGTTCGCGCAATCGACTGCGGTGTCCGATTCCGGCGGCCTTGGACGAGTCCGAGGTTTGGCCGGAAGCCAGCTCAGAACGTCCTTTTGAGGGACCAAAGTCAAATCCGTTATCTGATTGAGCCAATTTTATCCCTTGTGCATACCCATACACCGTGTCTCTGCATTGCCTTTGGTAAACGATACGCGCAAGTGTGAAGCATGGCGGTCGCCGAGAACGATACAATTGAACCTTCAGTGGAGGAGTACCCTAAGGCTCGCCTAAGCCGTTGGCGCTGGGTATGGCGCGGCGCGCTCGTCGCACTCTCGCTGGTGGCTGTGTTGCTGGTGGCTGCTTGGCTGGGACGGGAGCGGATTGCACGCAACTACGTCGATGAGGCGCTCGCCGACTACGGTGTTCCAGCCGACTATGATCTCGTCGAATTGGAACCGGAACGTCAAGTCATCGAAAACTTGGAGATCGGTGATCCCGATGCTCCTGATCTGACGATTGAGCGGGTTGTTATGCAGGTCGAGTATGGTTGGTTTACAGCGGGAATCTCGAAAGTCGAAGTGCATGGCGCGCGTGCCTACGGAACGTATCGTGAGGGGCAATTCAGCTTGGGGTCGCTTGATGAGCTGCTATTTGCGGAAAACGAAGAACCTGCAC
>CAZOLE010000196.1:0-4230 GCA_964580445.1 uncultured Porphyrobacter sp. | reverse complement strand
ATTCGCGGGCGCGCTCTGTTTGAAAGCGGCTTTGGCGTAGCCGATGTCAACGAACGTCAGCTCGAGGGCTGGGTGTTCCGCAAGACGAAGTTGTCCGACGAGTTCGATTTCGAAGACGCGCAAGAGAATCTTCCCGACAGTGCGAATATGCTGTTGTTGGTGCGCGGTGACGGCGATTTGCGTTTCTTCACCCACGCCGCCCGCCCAGAGCCGTGTGCGGGCGATACGATCCTTTCATTTTTGCCGCCGCAACTCAAAACCCGCGAAGATGCTGTAGCCAAACGTGCCGCCAAGGATGCGAGCAGGAAGCTTGCGAAGACAGCACCCTCCAAGCCGAACACGAAGCCGAAAGCGACTTAGATGACCAAATCCCTGCACAGATCCATTGCTCTTGCGCCGCTGGCTGCGCTGTTGACGTTGTCAGCTTGTGATCGGAACGCTGCACCAAGCGAAGAAGCGGTGCCTAACCCAGATGAGCCTGTCTCGATCCTTCGCCCCGATGTCGAGCAGCCTGAGCAAGAACCCGAACCGGTCGCGCTCAAGCCGTTGAATGCAGTTATTGGCTTTCCAGATGGTGGGGCAAAATTGGACGAGGCAGCTATGGCTGCGTTGAAAGAGGCGCTGGAGTCCGAGCAACTCTCAACCGGAGCGCCTATTGTCTTGGGCGCGCATAGTGATGCGGCGGGGAGTGACAAAGTCAATGCTGATGCTTCACAAGCACGCGGGCTTGCGGTCGCGGCGTGGCTCATCGAAAATGGTGTCGATGAAGAACGTATCGAAGTGATCGTCTTTGGAGAGCAAAATCCGGTCCAACCTAATGCACTGCCCAATGGCGAACCGAGTGAAAAAGGGCGCGCTGCCAATCGCCGTGTAGAGCTGGTTATTGTGCCGCCAAAAGGCACGCTCGCCAAAGATCCTGAAGAGCAAGCTGAAGCGGAGGCAGAACCCCGTGACGAAGCCGAATCTGCAAATGATTAGCTGACTTGCGTGACCAGTTTGAGCGCCTCTTCGGCATATTCCGGGCGGCAGATCAGAAGGTCAGGCATGTAAGGGTCTTGGTTATTGTAGACCATCGGTGATCCATCGATGCGCGAACAATGCAGCCCATGCGCGAGCGCTACGGCCACTGGCGCGCAGCTGTCCCACTCATACTGACCGCCAGAATGCAGATATACCTCTGCTTCTCCTCGGATCACCGCCATTGCTTTAGCGCCAGCGCTGCCCATTCCGACCAACTCCCCGTCCATCATTTCGCATACCGCGGTTGCCTCTTTGGCAGGGCGGGTGCGGCTCACCAGAAAACGCGGCTTCGCGGCGGTCTGTGGTAGTGAGACGGGCTTATCGGTGCGCAATACCAAGCCACCATCGAGGCCGGGTAAAGCTACCGCACCAATGGTTGCTACGCCGTTGATCGCAAGACCAACATGCACCGCCCAGTCAGAGCGTTCCTCGCCATATTCGCGAGTGCCATCGACCGGGTCGACAATCCATACGCGTTCTTGGTCAAGCCGTGAGCTGTCGTCCTTTTCCTCTTCGGAAAGCAAGCCATCGTCGGGCCGCGCCGCGCGCAATGCGTGGCACAGAAACTCATTCGCGGTCGCATCGCCAGCGTTACCGAGAGCCTTGCCTTCGAAGACGCCGCTTTCGCGCACTTCCAACAGGATGCGCCCTGCAGTTTCAGCGAGATGCGCGGCCAATTCTGCGTCGGTCATAGCGCTTCCCATCACTTGAGCGGCAAGATTTTCTGGATGATGTAATCAGCCGCCTCAGCTGGTGTCATATCGACCGTGTTGACCGTGATCTCGGCGTTTTCGGGCGCTTCATAAGGGCTGTCGATCCCGGTGAAGTTCTTGATCTCACCGGCACGCGCTTTCTTATAGAGACCTTTCACATCGCGCTGTTCCGCCACTTCGATCGGCGTGTCGACGAACACTTCGATAAACTCACCTTCGCTCAACATTTCGCGCACCATCCTTCGCTCTGCCCGGAATGGAGAGATAAAGGCAGTGAGCACGATCAAGCCGGCATCCGTCATCAGCCTGGCAACCTCACCAATGCGCCGGATGTTTTCGATCCGATCCGCTTCAGTAAAGCCCAGATCCTTGTTCAGACCGTGGCGCACATTGTCACCGTCTAGTAGGAATGTGTGCCGATTCATCATTGCGAGGCGTTGCTCCACCTCGTTGGCGATGGTCGATTTGCCCGAGCCAGACAGACCAGTGAACCACAAGACGCGCGGCGTCTGGTTCTTCATTACCGCATGATTGTCACGACTGATCGTAGTTTGCTGCCAATGGACATTTTGAGCGCGGCGCAGGCTGAAATGGATCATCCCCGCTGCAACGGTGGCATTGGTGAACTTGTCGATCAGGATAAAGCCGCCCAGCTGGCGCGAGGTGGCGTAATCTTCGAACGTGATCGGCCGGTCGGTACGCATCTCTGCGACGCCAATGCCGTTAAGCTCCAGCGTTTTAGCCGCGAGATGCTCAAAGCTGCCCATGTCGATTTCGTATTTGGGTTCGGCCACGGTTGCGGTGACCATTTGTGAGCCGAGCTTGAGCCAATAGCCGCGTCCCGGCTTCAAAGCGGTCTCATCCATCCAGACAAGGCTGACTTCAAACTGATCGGAGGCTTCCGGAGGATTGTCGGCAGTGGCGATTACATCGCCGCGGCTGCAATCAATTTCATCCTCAAGTGTGATCGTGACCGATTGACCTGCCACCGCTTCACCAAGCTGACCGTCGAACGTCTCAATCGCTTTGACCGTTGAGTTCTTGCCCGCAGGTACCACGCGGATTTTGTCGCCCGGCTTGATCGTGCCTTGGCTGATCAGACCCGAGAACCCACGAAAATCGAGGTTCGGGCGGTTCACCCATTGCACTGGCATGCGGAATGCGCGTTCTTGTGCAGCAGTCTCGGCCAATTCAACCGTTTCCAGATGATGGATCAGGCTGGGTCCATCATACCACGGCGTGTTGGCCGAAGGCGCGGCGACTATATTGTCGCCTTTGAAACCGGAAATGGGGATTGCGGTGAAGCTTTCGATACCAATCGTCTCAGCGAATTCTTGGTAATTGGCGACGATTTCATCAAAGGTCGCTTGGTCATAATCGACCAGATCCATCTTGTTCACTGCCAGCACCAAATGCCGGATGCCCAGCATATGGGTTAGATAGCTGTGCCGCTGCGTCTGTTCGAGCACGCCTTTGCGCGCATCGACAAGGATGATTGCCAAGTCAGCGGTTGACGCGCCGGTGACCATGTTGCGAGTGTACTGAACATGGCCGGGCGTATCCGCGACGATGAATTTGCGCTTTTCGGTTGTGAAGAAGCGATAGGCAACATCAATCGTGATGCCTTGTTCGCGTTCCGCCGCGAGGCCATCCACCAGCAGCGCAAAATCAATCTCTTCGCCTTGGGTGCCGACCTTCTTGCTGTCGGTTTCCAACGCAGCGAGCTGATCTTCGAAGATCATCTTGGAATCGTAGAGTAGCCGCCCGATCAGCGTCGATTTGCCGTCATCCACGCTGCCGCAGGTAATAAAGCGCAGGAGCTGTTTGTTGTGATGCTGATCGAGATAGGCATCGATATCTTCCGCGATCAACGCATCGACTTGGAAGCTGGAATCGTTCTGGCCATCGGACAAGGGGGTGCTCATCAGAAGTACCCCTCTTGCTTTTTGTCTTCCATCGAAGCGGATTGTCCTTTGTCGATGGCACGGCCTTGGCGTTCAGAGCCGGTCGCAAGCAGCATTTCCTGAATGATAAGATTCATATCGGTCGCTTCGCTTTCGGTCGCGCCGGTGAGCGGATAGCAACCCAAGGTACGGAACCGCACTGAGCGCTCGACAACATCTTCGCCCTCTTCAAAGCGAAAACGGTCATCATCTACCACTAGGATCAAACCATCGCGGGTAACAGTCGGGCGCTTTTGTGAAAGATAGAGCGGTACGATGTCGATCTTTTCGAGCGCGATATACTGCCAGATATCCAGCTCAGTCCAATTGGAGATCGGAAAGACACGAATGCTCTCATCGTCTTTCTTCTTCGCATTGTAGAGGTTCCACAGCTCGGGGCGCTGGTTCTTTGGGTCCCAGCGATGGGTCGAGGTGCGGAAGCTGAAAATGCGTTCTTTCGCGCGGGCTTTTTCTTCGTCGCGGCGCCCGCCGCCAAAGGCTGCGTCAAAGCCGTGCTCGCTCAATGCGCGTTTGAGCGGGTCGGTGAGTTGCGC